>NZ_JZWV01000371.1 GCF_000966975.1 Streptomyces katrae
TGTATAAGAGACAGCCCCAGCCACTCCGCTGCCGCTCCTCGAGGCCACCGTGAGCCGCTGCGCGGAGCCGCTCCCCGCCCCGCCCTTCCACCGTTCCCACCTCAAACGCCGGTACGGCTGCAGCCAAGGCGCTACCGCGCCCGCGGGCGGAGCCCCCGGCGGCGGTGCCGCACACGAAAGCGGCGGGTACCCGGGATTCCCGGGCCCCCGCCGCTTCGGCAGAAGAAGGTCAGACCACGATCAGCGCATCCAGCGGAGCCCCGGCAAGGGCCCCGGACAGCTTCTCGCGCCCCGGGAGGAACGACAGCTCCATCAGGACCGCCACACCGGCGACATCGGCCCCGGCCCGCCGGATCAGCTCCAGCGAGGCCTCGGCGGTGCCACCGGTGGCCAGGACGTCGTCGATGACCATGACCCGGTCACCGGCCGACAGGTCCTCCGCGTGGACCTCGATCTCCGCCGTCCCGTACTCCAGCTCGTACGCCTGCGCGAGCGTGGCGCCGGGCAGCTTGCCGGCCTTCCGCACGGGGATGAAGCCGATGCCCGCCTTCACGGCGACCGGGGCGGCGAGGATGAACCCGCGCGCCTCCAGCCCGACGATCTTCGTCGCGCCGTACCGGCCGGCCAGCTCCACCAGGGTGTCGGTCAGCGCGCCGAACGCCTTGGGGTCGGCGAGCAGCGGGGTGATGTCCTTGAACATCACACCCGGCTTCGGGTAGTTCGGGACGTCCGTGATCCGGCTGAGCAGCAGCTCGCGGACTTCGGGGGTGCAGCTCTCGATGCTCACCGGCGCCGCCTCCCCTGGCCGCCCTGGGCCACCACCTGCGGGGTCTCGTCCCCGTCGGTGTCGACGTCCGCGCCCTCGCCCTTGGCGGCCGCGGCCGCCCGCTTGGCGAGCACACGCTTCTTCAGCGCCTTCATCGCCGGCTCGCGCTCCTTCAGGTCCACGACCAGCGGGGTGGCGATGAAGATCGAGGAGTACGCACCGGCCGCGAGGCCGACGAACAGCGACAGCGAGATGTCGTTGAGCATGCCCGCGCCGAGGAAGCCGCCGCCGATGAACAGCAGGGCCCCGACCGGCAGCAGCGCCACGACGGTGGTGTTGATCGAGCGGACCAGCGTGCCGTTGATGCTGCGGTTGGCGACGTCGCTGAAGGTCCAGCGGGTCTGCTTGGTGATGTCCTTCGCGCCCTCCTTGAGACCGTCGAAGACGACGACGGTGTCGTAGAGGGAGTAACCGAGGATGGTCAGCAGACCGATCACGGTGCCCGGGGTGACCTCGAAGCCGACCAGCGCGTACACGCCGACCGTGATGGTGAGGTCGTGGATCAGTGCGATCAGGGCCGCGACGGCCATCCGCCACTCGAAGGCGATGGCCAGGTAGATCACCACGAGGACCATGAAGATCGCGAGGCCCGTCCAGGCCTTGTTCGCGATCTGCTCGCCCCAGCTCGGGCCGACCAGGTCCGCGTTGATCTGGCCCGCGTCGACCTTGAGGTCCGTGCCGAGCTGCTTCTTCACCGAGGCGGCCGAGTCGGTGTCCAGACCGGAGATCTGGATGCGCAGGCCACCGGTGCCGAGCTCCTGGACGATGGCGTCGTGCCCCGAGGCCTTCTCCGCGGCCTCGGTCGCCCGCGCCACGGACACGGCCGTCTTCGGGGTGGTGAAGACGGCACCGCCCTTGAACTCGATGCCCATGTTGAGGCCCTGGACGGCCAGCGCCACGATCGCCGTGATGGTGATCAGGACGGAGACGCCGTACCAGACGAAGCGCTTGCCGACGAAGTCGTAGCCGACCTCACCGCGGTACAGCTTGGCGCCGAGATCTCCCAGCTTCGACATCTCACGCCTCCTTTGCGTCGACAGGAACGGCGGGGGTGCGGCGGCGGGAGCTCCGCAGCGGCGGCTTCGCGCCGAGCCGCTTCGGGTCCAGCCCGGACCACGGGTGGCCGCTGGAGAAGAACTTCGTCCGCGCCAGCAGGGTCATGACGGGCTTGGTGAACAGGAACACCACGACCACGTCGAGCAGGGTGGTCAGGCCCAGCGTGAAGGCGAAGCCCTGGACCTTGCCGACGGTGACGATGAAGAGCACCGCGGCGGCGAGGAAGGACACGAAGTCGGAGACCAGGATGGTGCGGCGGGCGCGCGGCCAGGCCCGCTCGACGGCCGGACGCAGCGTGCGGCCCTCGCGGATCTCGTCGCGGATGCGCTCGAAGTACACGATGAACGAGTCCGCCGTGATGCCGATGGCGACGATGGCGCCACAGACGGCGGGCAGGTTCAGGGCGAAGCCGATGCCCTTGCCCAGCAGCGCCATGATCGTGTAGGTCAGGATCGCCGACACCATGAGGCTGACGATCGCGATGAAGGCCAGACCGCGGTAGTAGACCAGCAGGTAGATCACGACGAGGGCCAGGCCGATGGCGCCGGCGATCAGACCGGCCTTCAGCTGCTCCCCGCCGAGCGCGGCGGTGACGGTGGTGACGCTGTCCTCCTGGAAGGACAGCGGCAGGGCGCCGTACGAGAGCATGTTGCCCAGGTCCTGCGCGGACTGCTGGTTGAAGCCGCCGGAGATCTCCGCGTTGCCGCCGGTCAGCGCCTGGCTGACGGACGGGTCGGAGATGACCTCGCCGTCGAGGACGATCGCGAACTGGTTCTGCGGGGGCGTCTTGGTGGCCAGCTCACCGGTGATCTTGGCGAACTTGTCGGCGCCCTTGTCGGTGAACTGCATGGTCACGATCCACTGACCGCGCTGCTGGTCCACGACGCCCTTGGCGTCCTTGACGTCCGTACCGGCGACCTGGGCCGGACCGAGGATCCACTTGCCCCACTGGTTGCCGCGCTTGCCACAGGCGATCATCGGGTCCTCGGGCTTGACGCCCTTGCCCGCGGCGGCACGCTGCTCCTCGTTGGTGCAGTTCAGCGCGGCGAACTTCGCCTGGAGCCCGGCGACGGCCGGATCGGCCGGCGGGGTCGGCACGGGTGCCGGGGCCGACGGGGAACCGGAGGCCGGAGCGGACGGCGTGGCCTTGTTGTCGTCTGCCTTCTTCGACTCGCTCGCCGAGGGCGAGGGAGTGGGGGTGCCCGGGGCCTTGAGGGCCTCGCTGAGCACACGGCCCTGGGAAGTGGCGCTGGACGACGGGGTGGCCTGGGCGGACGGCTTGGAGCTGCCCTCGGCCTTCGGGGCGCCGGAACCGCTCGCGGAGGGGCTCGGGGAGCCGCTCGGCTTGGTCTCGGGGGCGGCGGGGGCGCCGTCGGCGAAGGCGAGAACGGGGCGGAAGTAGAGCTGGGCGGTGGTACCGACCTGCTCGCGCGCCTGCTGCTCGTTCGTCCCCTTGGGGATGTTCACGATGATGTGGTCGCGGCCCTGGGTCTGGACCTCGGCCTCCGAGACGCCGAGCCCGTTGACACGGCGCTCGATGATGCCGACCGCGGTGTTCATGTTGGTCTCGTTGACCGCGTCCGGCTTGCCGGGCTCGCTCTTCGCCTTGAGCGTGATGCTCGTACCGCCCGCGAGGTCGATGCCCAGACGGGGGGTGGTCTGATGAGAGAGGAACATCCCCGCGGTGAGCGCCACCATTGCGATCAGGATGAAGGCCAGGGCGCGCCCCGGCCTCCCCTGAGCCCCCGTGGGCCGCCGGCCCTTCTTCGGTGCTGCCACCTTGTCGTATCTCCCTGTCCAACCGTCCTGCGCCGGGTCAGCGCGCGGACGGCCACGAAATGTGTGGTGGGGACCCCTGCCCCCCGCAGAAGTTCACTGCGGGAACCGCGGCGGGTGCCGGTCGGGCACCACCGCGGTCCCGGTCCGGCGCTACTTGGCGCCGGGCTCGCCGTCGGTCTTGCCGTCCTTCGGCTCGTCGTCGCCCTTGGGCTCGTCCTTCTTGCCCAGGTCGAGCTTGGGGGCCTCGTCCTCGGTCAGCGAGGAGGCGTCGTCGGGGACGACCGGGGTGTCCTCCGGGGTGGCGATGCCGTGGACGATGCGGTTGTACTCGTCGTCCTCCAGCACGGCGCCGATGGCGTTCTTCGCGTAGATCGCGTGGACGCCGGGGGCCACCTCGAGGGTGACGGTGTCGTCACCGATCTCCTTGACCGTGGCGTACATGCCGCCGATGGTGCGGACGCCGGTGCCGGCCGTCATGTGGTCGCGCATCTGCGCGGCCTGCTGCTGCTTCTTCTTGGCGGAGCGGGTCATCAGGAACATCGCCCCGATGAGCACGATGAACGGGAGGAGTGTCACGAGATTCACGGGACGGAGATCCTTCGCACGACCGCACGGGAGACGGCCTTTTTCTACGGGGGTGGGCACGCCGACCCGAAGGGTCGGCATCGGCGGAGTCTAGGCGAGTCAGCGCCGATGGAACAACGCCCAGCATGGCACCGCAGTTCCTGGCCGGTCGAACCTCCGCGCCGTCAGGCCCCGAACAGGCCCTGTTGTCCGCTTGATCCGCCGGCCTGCTGCTGCGGGGGAACAAGCCCCAGGTGAGCCCATGCGGCGGGGGTCGCGACCCGGCCCCGCGGGGTACGGGCCAGCAGTCCCTCCCGGACCAGGAAGGGCTCGGCGACCTCCTCGACGGTCTCGCGCTCCTCCCCGACGGCGACGGCGAGGGTGGACAGCCCGACGGGGCCGCCGCCGAACAGCTTGAGCAGGGCCTCCAGCACGGCGCGGTCCAGCCGGTCGAGGCCGCGGGCGTCCACCTCGTACACCTGCAGGGCCGTGGCGGCGACCTCGCGGGTGATCACCCCGTCGGCCCGCACCTGGGCGTAGTCCCGGACGCGGCGCAGCAGGCGGTTGGCGATGCGCGGGGTGCCGCGGGAGCGGCCGGCGATCTCGGCGGCGCCGGCGGTGTCGATCTCCACGTCGAGGAGGCGGGCGGAGCGGTGGACGACGCGCTGGAGCTCCTCGGGGGCGTAGAACTCCATGTGCCCGGTGAACCCGAAGCGGTCCCGCAGGGGCGGGGGCAGCAGGCCGGCCCGGGTGGTCGCCCCGACGAGGGTGAACGGGGGCAGCTCCAGCGGGATGGCGGTCGCGCCGGGGCCCTTGCCGACGATCACGTCGACCCGGAAGTCCTCCATGGCCATGTACAGCATCTCCTCGGCGGGCCGGGACATGCGGTGGATCTCGTCGAGGAAGAGGACCTCGCCCTCCTGGAGGGAGGAGAGGATCGCGGCGAGGTCGCCGGCGTGCTGGATGGCGGGGCCGGAGGTGATGCGGATGGGCGCGCCCATCTCCGCGGCGATGATCATGGAGAGGGTGGTCTTGCCGAGGCCGGGCGCGCCGGAGAGCAGGACGTGGTCGGCGGTGGCGCCGCGCTGGCGGGCCGCCTTCAGGACGAGGTCCAGCTGCTGGCGGACCTTCTCCTGGCCGACGAACTCGCCGAGGTCCTTGGGGCGCAGGGCCGCCTCGACGGCGGTGTCCTCACCGTCGGCCGCGGCGGCGACCAGCCGGTCCGGCTCGGGGGTGGTGCTGTCGTCGTCCCAGTTCACGCTGCTCAGTCTGCCTTCTGGTTGGTGCCGGTGCGGGGGGCGGTACCCGGGGTCAGCGGGCCCGGTTCAGGGACTGGAGGGCCGCTCGGAGGAGCTGGGGGACGGGGGCCGAGCCCCCGGCGGCGATGGCCGCCTCCGCCTGGGGGGTGACGGCGGCGACGGCGTCGTCCGCCTCCCGCGCGGCGTACCCGAGCCCGATCAGCGCGGCCGTGAGCTGCTCGGCCCAGGGCGCGGGCGCCGACGCGGCCGCCCGCTGGGCACCGAGCACCGGCGCGGCGGGCGCCCCCAGCTTGCCCTTCAGCTCCAGCAGCAGCTTCTGCGCGCCCTTCGGCCCGATGCCCGGCACCGCCGTCAGGGCCTTGGCGTCCCCCGCCGCGAAGGCGGCCCGCAGGGCGTCCGGGCTGTGCACCCCGAGCATCGCCTGCGCCACCCGGGGGCCGACCCCGCTCGCGGTCTGGAGGAGCTCGAAGACCTGGCGTTCGTCGTCGTCGGCGAAGCCGTAGAGGGTCAGGGAGTCCTCACGGACCACCAGGGACGTGGCCAGCCGGGCCGGTTCGCCGACGCGCAGGCCCGCGATGGTGTTCGGGGTGCACTGCACGGCCATGCCGACGCCGCCCACCTCGATCACGGCCAGGGTGGGGGTGAGCGCGGCGACCGGGCCGCTGACGAAGGCGATCATCGGATGGGGCCTTTCAAGGCGTGCTGGGCTACCGCCTGTTGGAGGCGGTTCTGGGCAGGGGCCCGCCAGATGTGGCAGATGGCGAGGGCCAGCGCGTCGGCGGCGTCGGCCGGCTTGGGTGGTTCGGCCAGCCGCAGCAGCCGGGTGACCATGGCTCCGACCTGCGCCTTGTCGGCCCGGCCGCTGCCGGTGACGGCGGCCTTGACCTCGCTGGGGGTGTGCAGCGCGACGGGTATCCCGCGGCGCGCCGCGCACAGCATGGCGACGGCGCTGGCCTGCGCGGTGCCCATCACGGTGCGGACGTTGTGCTGGCTGAACACCCGCTCCACGGCGACGAATTCGGGCCGGTGCTCGTCGAGCCACGCCTCGATGCCGCGCTCGATGGCGACGAGCCGCTGCCCCAGCTCGGCATCCGCGGGGGTCCGCACGACACCGACGCCGACCATGGTCAAAGGCCGCCCGGCGACCCCCTCGACCACACCGACGCCGCACCGCGTGAGCCCGGGGTCCACGCCGAGTACCCGCACACATCCTCCCCTGCTCCGACCGGACGTGCGCCAGGCTATCCGCTGCCACTGACAACGACGGCGGGCCGGTAGGACGTGTCCTACCGGCCCGCCGGTGCGCTCAGCCCGCGACGGCCTTACGCGTCGACCTTCTCCATGACCTCGTCCGAGACGTCGAAGTTGGCGAAGACGTTCTGCACGTCGTCGCTGTCCTCCAGCGCGTCGATCAGCTTGAAGATCTTGCGCGCGCCCTCTTCGTCGAGCTCGACCTGCATGGTCGGGACGAAGCTGGAGTCGGCGGAGTCGTAGTCGATGCCGGCCTCCTGGAGCGCGGTGCGGACCGCGACCAGGTCGGTGGCCTCGCTGATGATCTCCCAGGTCTCGCCGTTGTCGTTGACCTCTTCGGCGCCGGCCTCCAGGACCGCGCCGAGGACGTCGTCCTCGGAGAGCTCGCCCTTGGGCAGCAGGATGACGCCCTTGCGGTTGAACAGGTACGAGACCGAGCCCGGGTCGGCCATCGAGCCGCCGTTGCGGGTCATGGCGACGCGGACGTCGGAGGCGGCGCGGTTGCGGTTGTCGGTGAGGCACTCGATGAGCACCGCGACACCGTTCGGGCCGTAGCCTTCGTACATGATCGTCTCGTAGTCGGCGCCGCCGGCCTCGAGGCCGCCGCCGCGCTTGACCGCGGAGTCGATGTTCTTGTTCGGGACCGACTGCTTCTTGGCCTTCTGGACGGCGTCGAAGAGGGTCGGGTTACCGTCGATGTCGGGGCCGCCCATACGCGCCGCGACCTCGATGTTCTTGATCAGCTTCGCGAAGAGCTTGCCGCGCTTGGCATCGATCACGGCCTTCTTGTGCTTCGTCGTAGCCCATTTAGAGTGGCCGGACATCCGCCTGTCTCCTTCGCGTAACCAACAGTGTTCACCTCAGATCCTACCGGGACCTGATTACAGCGCCGCGCGCACCATGTCGACGAAGTACGCGTGGACGCGGTCGTCGCCGGTCAGCTCCGGGTGGAACGAGGTGGCGAGGACGTTGCCCTGTCGCACGGCGACGGTGTGGCCGTCGTACGTGGCGAGGACCTCGGCGGAGGCACCGACCGACTCGACCCAGGGGGCGCGGATGAAGACGCCCTCGACGGGGCCGCCCGCTATGCCCGCGAAGTCGATCTTCGCCTCGAAGGACTCGTTCTGGCGGCCGAAGGCGTTGCGGCGGACGATCATGTCGATGCCGCCGAGCGTCTCCTGGTCGTCACGGCCGTCGAGCAGCTTGTCGGCCAGCATGATCATGCCGGCGCAGGTGCCGTAGACGGGCATGCCGGCGCGGACGCGCTCGCGCAGCGGCTCCAGCATGCCGAACAGGACCGCGAGCTTCGACATGGTCGTGGACTCGCCGCCGGGGATCACCAGGGCGTCGACCTCGGCGAGCTCCTCGGGACGCCGGACCGGCCTGGCCACGGCGTCCGCCGCGGCCAGGGCGATCAGGTGCTCCCGTACGTCGCCCTGGAGGGCCAGGACACCGATCACGGGGGGGTTGCTCATCGTGGGGTGCCTTACCAGCCGCGGTTGGCGTAGCGCTCGGCCTCGGGGAGGGTGTCGCAGTTGATGCCGACCATGGCCTCGCCCAGGTTGCGGGACGCGTCCGCGATGACCTTCGGGTCGTCGAAGAAGGTGGTGGCCTTCACGATGGCGGCGGCGCGCTTGGCCGGGTCGCCCGACTTGAAGATGCCGGAGCCGACGAAGACGCCCTCGGCGCCGAGCTGGCGCATCAGCGCGGCGTCGGCCGGGGTGGCGACGCCACCGGCGGAGAACAGGACGACGGGGAGCTT
Organism: Streptomyces katrae; assembly: GCF_000966975.1. Lineage (GTDB taxonomy): Bacteria > Actinomycetota > Actinomycetes > Streptomycetales > Streptomycetaceae > Streptomyces > Streptomyces katrae. The sequence goes on from NZ_JZWV01000371.1 coordinate 8,498, forward strand.
GCCGAGCTCGGCGACCTCCTTGACGAGCTCGTACGGGGCGCGCAGCTCCTTGGCGGCGGCGTACAGCTCGTTGTTGTCGTAGCCGCGCAGCTGGGCGATCTCGTTCTTGATCTGGCGCAGGTGGCGGACGGCCTCGACGACGTTGCCGGTGCCGGCCTCGCCCTTGGAGCGGATCATGGCCGCGCCCTCGGCGATGCGGCGCAGGGCCTCGCCCAGGTTGGTGGCGCCACAGACGAAGGGGGTGGTGAAGGCCCACTTGTCGGAGTGGTTGATCTCGTCGGCCGGGGTCAGGACCTCGGACTCGTCGATGTAGTCGACGCCGAGGGACTGGAGGACCTGGGCCTCGACGAAGTGGCCGATGCGGGACTTGGCCATGACCGGGATGGAGACGGCCTCGATGATCTCCTCGATCATGTTCGGGTCCGACATGCGGGCCACGCCGCCGTCCTTGCGGATGTCGGCCGGGACCCGCTCCAGGGCCATGACGGCCACGGCGCCGGCGTCCTCGGCGATCTTCGCCTGCTCGGCGTTGACCACGTCCATGATCACGCCGCCCTTGAGCTGCTCGGCCATGCCGCGCTTGACGCGGGACGTGCCGATGGCCGACTCAGCGGACTGGGGGGAGGTGGGAAGCGTGCTCACGGGTTGACCTCACTCGAAACGAACTCGAAAGGAAGACGGGTACTACTCGGCAGAGAAAACCCCACCGACCAGTCCACTACAAGGGCCAATATGGAGCCGGTGGCTCCTTGATTTGTCCCCGGCGGCGCTGGTGGACCCCGATCGGCCCAATCCCGTGTCCCCCCGTCCGGGCTAGGCGGGGCGGTCCGCGAGGTCGGCCGGCGGCTCGTCGTCCATCTCGAAGGCGAGCGGGAACGGGGCGTGCCCGGCCAGCCGGAACCAGCGGACCTTGCGGTGCCTGCGCAGGGCGCGGGCGGCCCGTACGGCGTCGTTGAGGAAGCGCCGTGCCATCGGTACCCGGCGCACCGCGGCGGCCAGTTGCTCGGCGGCCTCCACGCCCCCCGGGGCGGACTTGAGCACCTCCACCTGGTCCGCGTCGGCGAACACCGCGCGCAGCGCCTGGCTGAGTTCGCTCTCGGCGACCTCCCGCTGTTCCTCCTCGGCCTGCCGGGCGGCGTGCGCGGCCTCGTACAGCACGAGGGAGGAGGCGGGGTCGAGCGCCCCGGAGGTGGCCACCTCCAGGACGACGGAGGCGCGGCGCACGAGCTGCGCGTCCAGGGCCGCCCGGGCGGCGTCCATCCGGGTGTGCAGCCGGTCCAGCCGCCCGGCGGTCCAGCTGAGGTAGACCCCGACGACGGCGAACGCCACCGCGATCCAGACAAGGTTTTCGATCACGGGCGGCGACACTACCGGCTCCGGCGTGCCGCCCGCCCCCCGCGCGGGTCACCCGGGAGGGCTAGCCCTCCCGGGAGAAGCCGAGGCGGGTGCGGAGCGGGACGCGTTCGTCGGCGGCCACGGCGGCCGCGCCGGCGGTGACCGTCTCGTAGACGGCGAGGATGTCCGCGCCGACCGTCGACCAGTCGAAGCGGCGGACGTGGGCCGAGCCGCGGGCGCTCAGTTCGGCGCGCCGGGCCGGGTCGCGCAGCAGGGCGACCGCCGCGGCCGCCAGGGAGTCGGCGTCCTCGTTGGCGAAGAGCTCCCCGGCCGCGCCCTGGTCGAGCACCTGGGCGAAGGCGTCGAGGTCGGAGGCGAGGACGGCCGCCCCCGCGGACAGGGCCTCGACCAGGATGATCCCGAAGCTCTCGCCGCCCGTGTTGGGGGCCACGTACACGTCGACGCTGCGCAGCAGCCGGGCCTTGTCCTCGTCGGAGACCATGCCGAGGAACTCCACGCGGGAGCGCAGCTCGGCCGGCAGCGAGGCGACGGCCTCCTCCTCGTCGCCGCGGCCGGCCACGAGGAGCCGTACGTCGGGGCACTCCGCCACGATGCGCGGGAAGGCGGCCATGAGCACCGGCAGGCCCTTGCGGGGCTCGTCGATGCGGCCGATGAAGCCGAGGGTCTGCCCGCCCCACTCGGGCTTGGGGTCGGCCTTCGCGAAGAAGTCGACGTCGACGCCGTTGGGGATGACCACGGCGTCCCCGCCGAGGTGCTCGACCAGGGTGCGCCGGGCGTACTCGCTGACCGCGATCCGGGCGCTGATCTTCTCCAGCGCCGGCTGGAGGATCGGGTACGCGGCGATCATCGCCCGCGAGCGGGGGTTGGAGGTGTGGAACGTGGCCACGATGGGTCCCTGCGCCGCCCAGCAGGACAGCAGTCCGAGGGAGGGGGAGGCCGGCTCGTGGATGTGGATGACGTCGAAGACCCCGTCGTGCAGCCAGCGCCGTACCCGGGCGGCCGACAGGAAGCCGAAGTTCAGGCGGGCGACGGAGCCGTTGTAGGGCACCGGGACGGCCCGTCCGGCCGAGACCACGTAGGGGGGCAGCGGGGTCTCGTCGTCCGCGGGGGCCAGCACCGACACCTCGTGGCCGAGCCTGATCAGGTGTTCGGCCAGGTCGCGGATGTGGAACTGGACGCCGCCGGGTACGTCCCAGGAGTACGGGCAGACGATGCCGATCTTCACTACGGGCGCTCCTCCAGGTCGTCGAGCCACAGCCGCTGGAGCATGTGCCAGTCCTCCGGGTGCTCGGCGATCCCCGAAGCGAAGGCGTCGGCCACCGACTGGGTCATGGCGGCCGTCTTCTCGGCCCGGGTCCCGGTGCCGGGCACCTCCACCTCGGGGTGGATCCGGCCGTACATCTTCGGGGCGTCCCCGTAGGACAGGGTGACCGGCAGCAGGGCCGCCCCGGTCTGCTGGGCCAGCAGCGCGGGCCCGGCGGGCATCCGGGCGGTGGCGCCGAAGAAGTCCACCTCGACCCCGGAGGAGGACAGGTCCCGGTCCGCGACCAGGCAGATCAGGCCGCCGGAGCGCAGCCGGCGCGCGAGGGTGCCGAAGGCGGCTCCGCCGCTGTGCGGCAGGACCTCCATGCCCAGGCTCTGCCGGTAGGCCACGAAACGGTCGTAGAGGGACTCGGGCTTGAGCCGCTCGGCGACCGTGGTGAAGGGAACGCCGACGTGGCCGGTGACCCAGGCTCCGGCCAGGTCCCAGTTGGCCAGGTGCGGCAGGGCCACGATCACGCCCCGGCCGGAGGCGAGGGCCTCGCGCAGGATGTGCTCGTCCTTTATCGACACGTCCGTGCCGAACCGCCGTGGGTCCATGGCGGGCAGCCGGAAGGATTCCATCCAGTAGCGCATGTACGAGCGCATACCCGCCTGCGAGAGGGCGCGCAGCCGCTCGGGGCCGGCGTCGGGCACCACCCGGGCCAGGTTGGACTCCAGGCGCAGCACGCTCTTTCCGCGCCGCTTCCAGGCCACGTCCGCGATCTTGCGGCCGAGGGCCGCCGCCACCGGCTCGGGCAGCTTCTTGACGCCCGCCCAGCCGAGCCCGTACAGCCCGCCCGTACAGCCCGTCGACCAGCTTGTCCTTGCCGCTGCCCATCAGAGCGCGCCGCCCTCGGCGGGCGCCGCCGCGTCGGCCTCGGCGGCCTCGCGGCGCACCGTGACCACCCGCTGGACCAGCGTGACGAGCGAGCCCGCCGCCACCACCCACAGGGCGATGGGCAGCAGCACGCCGATCCACGAGGGGACCCCGAAGGTCTGCAGCCCGGACAGGCCGGCCGCGACCAGCGAGATCACCAGGCGCTCGGCGCGCTCCACGAGCCCGTTGACGGCCACCGGCAGGCCGATCGCCTCGCCGCGGGCCTTGGTGTACGAGACCACCTGGCCGCTGGCCAGGCAGAAGATCGCCACCGCGCACAGCACGTTGTCGTTCCCGGAGCCCGCGTACCAGAGCGCGAGGCCGCCGAAGATCGCCGCGTCGGCCACCCGGTCGAGGGTGGAGTCGAGGAACGCGCCCCAGCGGCTGGAGACCCCGGCCTGGCGGGCCATGTTCCCGTCCACCAGGTCCGAGAAGACGAAGAGGGTGATGGTGATCGTGCCCCAGAAGAACTCGCCCCGGGGGAAGAAGACCAGCGCCCCGGCCACCACACCGGCGGTGCCGATCAGCGTGACCGCGTCGGGGCTCACCCCCCGACGGAGGAGAAATGCGGCGAACGGCGTGAGAACACGCGTGAAGAACGCACGCGCGTACTTGTTCAGCATGGCCTTCCCAGAGGGTCGCTGGGCCGCGCGGCCACCACGGCCACCGGTCGTAGCCAGCACCCCGGGTGCGGGGCGCCCCGCACCCTCCGGTTCGCCCGGCGCGGCCCTTCGGCCATCCCCGTCCGGGTGCCCCTTCACGCGCCCGTCCGTGACCGGTACGACGTATGGACGCAGTGTGACGCCAGTGCAAAGCTCGAAGGACCCCGATCACCCTCCTTCACCGCGACACCGGGAGGCACGAGCATCATGGGACCCACATCACACCAAGCCGGGGCCGCCGGCAGGGCACTGACGGCCGACCGCCCCGACTCCGTACGGAACGTCGTGCTGGTCGGCCCCAGCGGCGCCGGCAAGACCACCCTGGTCGAAGCCCTGGCCCTGACCGCGGGAGCCGTGAACCGCGCCGGACGGGTCGAGGACGGGGGCACGGTCTCGGACTACGACGAGATCGAGCAGCGGCGCCAGCGCTCCGTCCAGCTCTCGCTCGTCCCGGTCGAATGGGCCGGAATCAAGATCAACATCCTGGACACCCCCGGATACGCCGACTTCGTCGGGGAACTGCGGGCCGGTCTGCGCGCCGCGGACGCGGCCCTCTTCGTCGTCTCCGCCTCCGACGGGATCGACGGGGCGACGCGGATGGTGTGGGACGAGTGCGAGGCCGTCGGCATGCCGCGCGCCATCGTCATCACCCATTTGGAGGCAGCCCGCTCCGATTACTCGCAGATGGCCTCCGTGTGCGGCGAGATCTTCGGCGCCGACGACCCGGACGCCGTCATCCCCCTCTACCTCCCCCTGCTCGCCGCCCCCGGACCCGACGGCCACTCCCCCGTCACCGGACTGCTCGGCCTGCTCTCCCGACGCGTCTACGACTACAGCTCCGGCGCACGCGCCGAACGCGACCCGGACCCCGGCGAACTCGCCCTCATCGACGAGGCCCGCTCCCGCCTCATCGAGGGGATCATCGCCGAGAGCGAGGACGAGACCCTCATGGACCGCTACCTCGGCGGCGAGGACATCGACGTCAAGACCCTGATCGACGACCTGGAGCGGGCCGTCGCCCGCGGCACCTTCCACCCCGTCCTGATGGCCGCCCCCGCCGCCGAAGGCGCCCGCCAGGGCCTGGGCACCGTGGAACTCCTCGAACTGATCACCGGCGGCTTCCCCACCCCCGCCGAACGCGCGCCCCTCACCGTCACCGCTCCCGACGGCAGCCCGCGCCCCGACGTCGTCTGCGACCCCTCCGGCCCGCTCCTCGCCGAGGTGGTCAAGACCTCCTCCGACCCCTACGTGGGCCGCGTCTCCCTCGTCCGCGTCTTCTCCGGCACCCTGCGCCCCGAGGAGACCGTCCACGTCTCCGGACACGGCCTGGAGGACCGGGGCCACGAGGACCACGATGTCGACGAGCGCATCGGCGCCCTCACCTCCCCCTTCGGCAAACAGCAGCGCACACTCGGCACCTGCATCGCCGGCGACCTCGCCTGCGTGGCCAAACTCACCCGCGCCGAGACCGGCGACACCCTCTCCGCCAAGGACGCCCCGCTGCTGATGGAGCCCTGGGCGATGCCCGAGCCGCTGCTCCCCCTGGCCATCGAGGCCCACAGCAAGGCCGACGAGGACAAGCTCTCCCAGGGGCTGGCCCGGCTCGTCGCCGAGGACCCCACGATGCGCCTGGAACAGAACCCGCACACCCACCAGCTCGTCCTGTGGTCCCTCGGCGAGGCCCACCAGGACGTCGCCCTCGAACGCCTGCGCACCCGCTACGGGGTCCAGGTCGACCCCGTCCCCCACAAGGTCAGCCTCCGCGAGACCTTCGGCGCCAAGGCCGCCGGGCGCGGCCGGCACGTCAAGCAGTCCGGCGGGCACGGCCAGTTCGCGATCTGCGAGATCGAGGTGGAACCGCTCCCGCCCGGCAGCGGCATCGAGTTCGTGGACAAGGTGGTGGGCGGCGCCGTGCCCCGCCAGTTCATCCCGTCCGTGGAGAAGGGCGTACGGGCCCAGGCGGCCCGCGGCGTCGCCGCCGGCTACCCGCTGGTCGACGTACGGATCACCCTGCTCGACGGCAAGGCGCACTCGGTGGACTCCTCCGACGCCGCCTTCCAGACGGCGGGCGCCCTGGCCCTGCGCGAGGCCGCCGCACAGACCCCGGTCCACCTGCTGGAGCCGGTCGCCGAACTCGACGTCGTCGTCCCCGACGAGTACGTGGGCCCGGTCATGAGCGACCTGGCCGGCCGCCGCGGCCGCGTCGTCGGCACCGAACAGGCCGAACCGGGCCGCACCCGGGTCCGCGCCGAGGTCCCCGAGATCGAGATCGGCCGCTACGCAGTGGACCTGCGCTCGGTCTCCCACGGCACCGGCCGCTTCGGCCGGGGCTACGCCCGGCACGAGCCGATGCCCCCGCACCTCGCGGACAAGGTTCGTGAACAGGCGGAGAAGGGAACCCCACTGACGTAGCGTCATGCCGCCCACCCGAGCCGCTTGCGGTGGGCGGTATTTCCCTGTCCCATGACCATGGGGGCGACGGCACCGTTAGGCTCTTCGGGCGCAACGCAGAGCACAACGGACCACGACAGAGCGCAACACGCACGACAGCACGACCGGCGAAGAGCAGTGGCACGGCGATGGGGGCAGCGGTGGCGGACGACGGTTTCGACTTCAGGCCCGGGGCACAGATCCCCCTGCAGGGGGGCGGCGGCCAGACCGCGGCGACCAACGCACTCGCCTCCGCCGCGTACCGCGACGGCGGCAAGGACACCAAGCTCAAGGACATCCTCGGGGCCAACAGCGAGAACCACCCGGCCTCGGTCAAGGACCCGAAGATCTCCCTCTTCGAACCCAACCTCGGCGAGGCCTTCTGCCGCGCCGTCGAGGCCCGCACCCTCGGCGCCGGCCGCAAACCGCTCATCCAGTCCTTCGGCGCCGACCCGCAGACCGTCGTGGAGCACTGCCTGGCCGCCTCCCGCATCCGCAAGGAACGCGACCGCCGGCTCCGCCTGATCATGCTGGTCTGCGGGGTGGTCTTCCTGCCCGGCCTGCTGATGTGGCTGGGCCTCTTCCAGCTGCGCAAGACCCTGGCCAAGGGCGAGGACAGGAAGACCAGCTGGATCGGCACCGCCCTGCTCGTCGGCGTCGCCCTGATCGCCGCCGTCCTGCTCTACCG
>NZ_JZWV01001853.1 GCF_000966975.1 Streptomyces katrae
GGGGCGGGTACGGGCCGCTGCGGGAGGCCGGGGGCTGCGGGCGCGAACCCGGCACCGGTGCCGGCACCCTCGTACGGGGCGTTGCCCTGGCCGCCGCGCGGGCCGTTGCCCGGGGCGCCGTCGAAACCGCCGCGCGGGCCGTTGCCCGGGTTGCCGTCGAAGGCGCCGCCCGCGCCGTTGCCGGGGCGGGGCGCGGAGGAGCCGTAGCTC
>NZ_JZWV01001854.1 GCF_000966975.1 Streptomyces katrae
CGCTTCGGCGTCGGGGCGGCCGGCCCGGCGGAGCAGGGCGGTGGTGGGGCGGGTGGCGAGGGCGGCGAGCAGCAGGGTGGGGCGGGTGCGGGCGGGGGCTTCGGCGAGGAGCCGGCGGGCGACCTCGCGGGCCTGGCCGGCGACGGGCAGGGGGTCGGCGTGGTGGGCGCAGCCGCCCTGGCTGCCGGCGGCTTCGGCGAGGGAGGGGC
>NZ_JZWV01001855.1 GCF_000966975.1 Streptomyces katrae
GACCGACACCGCGCAGCCGGGGACGGGGAACTCAGGCACCGGTCCCGCCGGGGACGGGCCTTCCGACCGTCTCTGGCCGGGCGGCGACGGCCCCTCCGGCCGTCTTTGGCCGGGGGCGATGAGCCTTCCGACCACCTATGGCCCGCCGGGGACGGGCCTTCCGACCGCCTTTGGCCGGGCGAGGACGGGCCTTCCGACCGCCTTTGGCC
>NZ_JZWV01001856.1 GCF_000966975.1 Streptomyces katrae
GGGCGGCGACGAGCCCTCCGGCCCCAACCCCGGCGGGGACGGGCCTGCGACCTCCTGGTCCGGGGCGGGCCGGCCTTCGAGCTCCTGGCCCCGGACGGGCCGGCCTTCGACCTCCTGGTCCGGGGCGGGCCGGCCCTCGACCTCCTCGCCCTGGACGGGCCGGCCCCCGGGTTCCCGGCCTGACGCCGGCGGGGCCCAGGACTGCGG
>NZ_JZWV01001857.1 GCF_000966975.1 Streptomyces katrae
CGCCCGGCCTCCTGGGGGCTACGCCCCCCGACCCCCGCGCCTCAAACTCCCCCAGCTACCGCTGGGAGGTGCCCCCAGGCGGGGCTGGATTTCGGCTCGGCCCGGCGTCAGCCCGCGGCTCGTCACCCGCGGGCTGGATATGGCGGAGCGGCACATTCCAGCCCGCGCTGGGGGTACCTCCCAGCGGTAGCTGGGGGAGTTTGAGCGC
>NZ_JZWV01001858.1 GCF_000966975.1 Streptomyces katrae
CTCGTACCCGAGGCCACCATGGCCCAGCGCATCAGCCGCGCCAAGCGGACCGTCTCCGGCGTCCGCCTCGACCGGCCCGGGGACGTCGGCACCGTGCTGCGCGTCCTCTACCTCGTCTTCAACGAGGGGTACTCCGGCGACGTCGACCTCGCCGCCGAAGCGATCCGCCTGACCCGCCGCCTCGCCGCCGCCGTCGACCACCCCGAGA
>NZ_JZWV01001859.1 GCF_000966975.1 Streptomyces katrae
CCAGGACGGCGCCTCCAACGGGCTCACCGCCCCCAACGGCCCCGCCCAGGAACGGGTGATCGAGCAGGCCCTGGCGAACGCCGGACTCTCGGCGGCGGACGTGGACGCGGTGGAGGCGCACGGCACGGGCACCCGGCTGGGCGACCCGATCGAGGCACAGGCCCTGCTGGCGACGTACGGGCAGGACCGGGCGGGGGACCGGCCGTT
>NZ_JZWV01001860.1 GCF_000966975.1 Streptomyces katrae
GACCCTCCGGGGCCGGTGCGCGCCCCAGATCGCTACGCGCTCCCCTCTTTTCGGCGTCTGGCGGCCCGCCTTGGGCTTGGATGCTCTGCTGGTCGCCCTTTGGTGCCGCTACCAGCCACAGACGGCGGTCGGACGCCGAGATTTCGGCAGCGCGTAGCGATCTGTAGCGCCTGGGTGCGCCGCAGGACGATCCGTTCGTCCTTTGG
>NZ_JZWV01001861.1 GCF_000966975.1 Streptomyces katrae
GCGGGGGCGGGGGGTGGGGGGTCCCGGGAGCCGGAGGTCTCCGACGGGTCGTGGGACGTCACGGTCACCGGGCGACCGCCGAAGCCGGCGGGGGCCCCGCGGCCGCCGCGCCGGGAGCCGTTCGCTCCGCCTCCGCCGCCGGGTGCGCCGCCGCCGCCGAAGCCGCCGCATCCCCCGAGCTGACCGGCCGTTCCCGCTGCGCGGAG
>NZ_JZWV01001862.1 GCF_000966975.1 Streptomyces katrae
GACGCCGAAAATCGAGGAGCGCGTAGCGATTTGATGCGCCCACCGGCCCGGAGAGCGATCACGTCGGCCTCTCCTGACGGCAGCGACCCCAGACGGGCGGTGGACGCTGAGACGGGAGAAGCGCGTAGCGATCTGATGCCAATTGCGGCCCCGGATGGGACTCGCATCGGCCCGGATGGCTGTCTGCCGGCCCCCGACCACCCCG
>NZ_JZWV01001863.1 GCF_000966975.1 Streptomyces katrae
TGGCATTCGGACCCGGCAGGCGCGTCAGATCGCTACGCGCTCCTCGAATTTTGGCGTCCGACGGCCGTCCGGGGCTGGTGACGGCGCCAAAGGACAATCCGCAGGGCATCCCAGCCCACGACGGCCGCCGGACGCCGGCATTCGAGGAGCGCGTAGCGATCTGCTGCGCCTTCCGGCTCCGGAGGACGAATTCATCGTCCTTTGC
>NZ_JZWV01000375.1 GCF_000966975.1 Streptomyces katrae
GCCCCGGGCCCCCTTCCGGGTGCGGGGTCCCTGAAGCGGCCATACGCTCCCAGGTGTGCACCCCTCGAGGATCCGGATCCGGGCGCGAGGCCGCTGCGTGCTGCGGCTCGTCGCCGTGCTGCTGGTGGGCTTCGGGTGGGTGGGGGTAGGGGCTGCGCCGGGGGCTCGGGCCGAGGATCCCGTGACGCTGGAGCAGGGGCAGATCACCGACCGGGTGGGGGCCCTCGGGGAGCGGCGGGCCGCCGTCGGCGCCGCCCTGGAGCGGCTCTACTCCAAGCGGCGGATCCAGCTCTTCGTCACCTACGTGCACGACTTCTCCGGCCGCTCCCCCCAGAGCTGGGCCGACGCCACCGCGCAGAAGAACGGCTTCGGGCCGGACGACCTGCTGCTGGCGGTGGCCACCGGTGCGCGCCAGTACGCCTATTCGGCCGACGTGGACTCCGGTTTCACCGAGGCCCAGCTCACCGACGTGGCCCGTACCGCCATCGAGCCCGCCCTGCGGCAGAACGACTGGGCGGGCGCCGCGATCGGCGCGGCGAACGGCTACGACGCGGTGCTCGGCGGCCGGGCCGTCCCCGCGCCCGCCATCACCCCCGGTCCGGCCAACCCCGGCGGCGGCGCGGCGAAGGGGGAGAGCGGGGTCGGGGACTACGTGCTCCCGGTGGTCGCCGTCGGCGCGGCCGGGGCGCTGGGGGCGTACGCGTTGAGCCGCCGCAGGCGCGGCGGCGGGGCCGGGGGACGGGGGACGGCGACCGCGCACCCCGGCTGGGACGGGCGGCGGGCGGAGCCGGCCCCGCTCGCGGAGGTGGACGCCCGGGCCCGGACCCTCCTCGTGGAGACCGACGACGCGGTGCGCACCAGCACCGAGGAACTCGGCTTCGCCGCCGCCCAGTTCGGTGACGAGGCGGTGGCCTCCTTCACCGCGGCGGTGGCGTACGCCAAGGGCGAGCTGACCCAGGCCTTCCGGCTGCGCCAGCAGCTGGACGACGCCTACCCCGAGGACGACGCCACCCGCCGCCGGATGCTGGAGGAGATCCTGGCCCGTTGCGCGGAGGCGAACCGGCGGCTGGACGCCGAGTCGGCGGCCTTCGACCGGCTGCGGGACCTGGAGAAGAACGCCCCGCAGGCGCTGGCGACGGTGGAGGCCCACTTCCGGGCACTGACCGGCCGGACGACCACGGCCGAGGCCACCCTGACGGCCTTGGCCGGCCGGTACGCGGACTCGGCGTCCGCGCCGGTGGCCTCCCACGCCGAACAGGCGAAGGACCGGCTGCTGTTCGCGACGACCAGTCTCGGTGAGGCGCGGGCGGCGCTGGACGGCGGGGACAGCGGCCGGGCGGCGGTGCACGTGCGGGCGGCCGAGGGGGCGGTGGACCAGGCGGCGACGCTGGTGGACGCGGTGGAGCGGCGTGCGCAGGAGCTGGCGGAGGCCGTCGGGAAGCTGCCGGGGGCCCTCACCGAGACGGAGACGGACCTCGCCGACGCGCGCGGCCTGCTGACCGGCACCTCGGCGGGCTCCTCCACGGCGGACCTGCGGGGCCGGATCGCCAGGGCGGAGTCCGTACTGGCCGACGTACGCCGGGAGGAGGCGGCGGGCAGGTACGACCCGATCGACGCGCTGCGCCGGGTCGAGGAAGCCGACACGGCCCTCGACGAGGCCCTGGCGGGGGCGCGGGAGCAGGAGTCGGGGCTGCGGCGGGCGGCGGCCCTGCTGGACCGGGCCCAGTGGTCGGCCCGCAGCGCGATCGGCGCGGCGACGGACTACGTCACCACCAGCCGCGGAGCCGTGGGCAGCGAGGCCCGCACCCGGCTGGCGGAGGCGCAGCGGCACCTGGAGCGGTCGGTGTCCCTGGCGGAACCGGACCCCGCGGGCGCCCTGGCGGAGGCGCAGCGGGCGGACTCCCTGGCGCGGGAGGCGCAGGGGCTGGCGGAGCAGGACGTACGGGCGTACCGGAACCCGTACGCGGGACAGCGGGCCGGTGGCGGCCGGGGCGGGGCGGTGCTCGGCGGGATCATCCTCGGCGAACTCCTCCGCGGCGGCGGCCGGGGCGGCTTCGGGGGCTTCGGCGGCGGGGGCTTCGGCGGAGGAGGCGGCGGCAGCAGCGGCAGCGGCCCGGGCTCCTTCGGCGGCGAGAGCACCCGCGGCCGCATGGGCGGCGGCGGCCGCTTCTGAACGGCACACCACTCCTGAACGGCACCCCACTTCCGCACGGTGCACCACTCCACCCCGCCCGCACCGGGCCACAGCACCCCCTGGAGGGACCCCGCCCATGAGCAAGCAGACCATCCTCGGCCGTGTCACCCAGCTCGCGAAGGCCAACATCAACGCGCTGCTGGACCAGGCGGAGGACCCGCAGAAGATGCTCGACCAGCTGATCCGCGACTACGCGAACAACATCTCGGAGGCCGAGCAGGCCGTGGCCACCACCATCGGCAACCTGCGGATGCTGGAGGCCGACCACCAGGAGGACGTGGACGCGGCCGCCGAGTGGGGTGCGAAGGCCCTCGCGGCGAGCCGGAAGGCGGACGGGCTGCGGGCGGCGGGGTCGGCGGCGGAGGCGGACCGGTTCGACGGCCTGGCGAAGGTGGCCCTGGGCCGGCAGATGCAGTCGGAGAAGGAGGCGGGGGTGGCCGCGCCGGTGATCGCCGCCCAGACGGAGGTCGTCGGCAGGCTCAAGGCGGGGCTGGCCTCGATGAAGGACAAGCTGACGGAGCTCCAGGCCAAGCGGGACGAGCTGGTGGCGCGGGCGCGGACGGCGCAGGCGCAGAACTCGATGCTGGATGCCGTGAAGGACGTCGACGTGCTGGATCCGACGAGCGATCTGCACCGCTTCGAGGAGAAGGTGCGGCGCGAGGAGGCCATGGCCCTGGGGCGGCAGGAGCTGGCGGCGTCCTCGCTGGACGCGCAGTTCGAGTCGTTGGAGGAGCTGGGACGGGCCTCGGAGATCGAGGCCCGCCTGGCCGCCCTCAAGGCCGGCACGGCCTGAACCCGCCCGGCCGTCCACGAGGCCGGGGCGTCCTGCGCGCCCCGGACGGCCCCCTCACCCGTACATGCTCAGCAGTTGCTCCGCCGAGAGTTCGGCGCCCGTCTCGTCCGGGGCGGCGCCGGGCATGGGGAGCGGGAGCTCGAACCAGACCGTCTTGCCCCGGTGGGTGCGCCGGGTGCCCCAGCCCGCCGAGAGCAGGCCGACCAGCTGGAGGCCGCGGCCGCCCTCGTCGGTGTCGCGGGCGCGGCGGCGGCGGGGCTGGGCGAGGTTGGCGTCCCAGACCTCGCACACCAGGGTCCGGTCGAGCAGCAGCCGGAGCCGGATCTCCCCCTCCCCGTACCGCAGGGCGTTGGTGACGAGCTCGCTGACCAGCAGTTCCGTGGTGTCGAGCAGCTGCTCCAGGCCCCAGGCGGGCAGCTTGGCCCGGGCCAGTTCGCGGGCCCGGCCCACCGAGCGGGCCTCGCGGGGGAGCTGCCAGTCGCCGACGGCTTCCACGGGGAGCCCCTGGACCCGGGCCATCAGCAGGGCGATGTCGTCCTCGCCGTGCCGGGTGTGGAGGGTGTTCAGGACCTGGTCGCAGACCTCCTCCAGGGGGCGGGCCGGGTCGGCGACGGCGCTGCGCAGTCCGCGCAGCCCCTCCTCCAGGGGGTGGTCGCGGGATTCGACGAGGCCGTCGGTGTAGAGGGCGAGGAGGGCTCCCTCGGGGAGTTCCACCTCGACCTCCTCGAAGGGTTCGCCGCCCACGCCGAGCGGCATGCCGGTGGGGATCTCCAGCAGGAGGCCGGGGCGGGGGTCGTTGCCGTCCTCGGCGGGTTCGACGAGGACGGGCGGCATGTGGCCGGCGTTGGCGATGGTGCAGCGCCGGGTGACCGGGTCGTAGACGGCGTAGACGCAGGTGGCGAGGTAGACCTCGGAGCGGTCGGCGTCGCGGGAGTGCAGGGCGGAGCGGGAGGCCTGCTGGGCGCCGCCGGGTGCGCCGAGGCCGCGGGCGACCTCGTCGAGGGCGGTGAGGACCTCGGCGGGTTCGAGGTCGAGCAGGGCGAGGGTGCGTACGGCGGTGCGCAGTTCGCCCATGGCGACGGCGGCGCGCAGGCCGCGGCCCATGACGTCGCCGACGACGAGGGCGGTGCGGTGTCCGGGCAGTTCGATGACGTCGAACCAGTCGCCGCCGACCTCGGTGGCGGCGTTGCCGGGGAGGTAGCGGCAGGCGATGTCGAGGCCGGCGGCTTCGGGGTCGCCGGGGGGCAGGAGGCTGCGCTGGAGGATCAGGGCGCGTTCGTGTTCGCGTCGGTAGAGGCGGGCGTTGTCGATGCAGACGGCGGCGCGGGCGGCGAGTTCGACGGCGACGGCGCGGTCCCGTTCACCGAAGGGTTCGCTGCCCTTGGTGCGGGAGAACTGGGCGAGGCCGACGACGGTGTCGTGGGCGACCATCGGGACGATCAGGGTGGACTGGACGCGGTCGTCGGATCCGCCGCCCTCGATGAGCCGGGTCCGGGCGGTGCGCAGGGCGACGGCTCCGGGGGAGGCGGCCGGGTAGCGGTGGGTCTCGCCCACGGAGACCAGTGCGCCGGGGCCCGACAGCGGGGCGTCGGAGACGGCGGAGGAGGCCTTCGTAGAGGTCGACGGCGGCCAGGTCGCAGAAGCCGGGGACGGTGACGTCGAGGAGTTCGCGGGCGGTGGTCTCCAGGTCGAGGGAGCTGCCGATGCGGTGTCCGGCCTCGTTGAGGAGTGCGAGGTTGCGGCGGACGCCGGCGGCCTCGCGGGCGGCGAGGTGGCGCCGGGTGACGTCGGTGCCGAGACCGGCGATGCCGATGGGGCGGCCGGTGCCGTCGTGGACCCGGTAGAGGTTGATGGACCAGTGGCGGTTGTCGCGGCTGCCGGGGGCCGTGCCGGTGATCCGCAGGTCGGTGACGGACTCGCCGGTCTCCAGTACGCGGCGCAGGGCGGCGGCCATGCGGTCGGCCTCGTGCGGGGGCAGGTAGTCGTGCACGGTGCGGCCGCGGTGTTCCTCGACGGCGCCGCCGAACACGGTCGCGAAGCGGCGATTGGCGCGCTGCACGGTGAGGTCGGTGCCGAAGAGGAGGAAGCCGAAGGGAGATTGGCCGAATATGGCCTGCGAGGCGGCGAGGTCGGATTCGATGCGGCGCAGTGCGCGTACGTCGACCACGACGCAGAGCGCTGCCCGCTCGCCGGTCTCGGTCTGGGTGGGCATCACGTAGATCTCGGCCACGCCGTGCGCGCCGTTGCCTCCGGGGATGCGGAAGGGGACCAGGCCGGTCCATTCCTTGCCGTCGAGGATCTCCGCGACCTTGCGGTGCCCGCCGTCGCGCAGTTCGGGCGGCACGAAGGCGTCGACCGGATCACGTCCTACGACCTGGGCTGCGGGAAGTCCGAACAGTTCCTCGGCGCGCAGGCTCCACTGGTCGACCAGCCCGTCCGGGCCGATCGAGAACGACGCGACCTTTATGTAGTCGTATATCGAGCCAGGCGGACTGCTGTGCCACAAGGAGTCGTGCCACGACTCCCCGGGCACTCGGGTCTGATGTGCCTGCGCAGGTATCTCGCTCACGCGACCGTCCCCTCCAGCTCACCGCAACCGGACCGGCCATGACCGAAGTATTCAGCACCACGGCCCCGTACGGCACGGCGTTCACGATCACAAAAGGGTCCCGTTGTTTTCCGGCCACGTCCGGCGGTCATCCCTGACGCGCTCCGGGAGACCCCCTGCCGCCCTTCTCGCCCTTCTCCTTGTTACTCACCAGGAAGAGCCAACTCGAACCACACGGTTTTCCCCGACTTCCCGTGCCGGGTCCCCCAGCGTCGCGCGGAGACGGCGACGAGGTGGAGTCCGCGGCCGCCTTCGTCATCGGGCTCCGCCACCTTCTCGCGGGGTGGATCCGGAAGCGGATCGGAGACCTCCACGAGGAGGGCCGGGCCGCCGGTGAGGCCCGGAACGGCGGGATTGCGCCGCTCCAGACGGACGCCGATGGGACCGGAGGCGTAGCGCAGGGAGTTGGTGACCAGCTCACTGACCAGCAGGACGGTCACATCTCCGACGGCGTCCAGGCCCCAGGTGCGGAGGGCGCCGCGCACGGCGTGGCGGGCGGTGCGGACGGCACCGGGCTCGGCGGGGAAGGCCCACTCGGCACATTCACCGTCTGTGTCGATCACGCCGATCACTTCCCGGGCCACCAGCGACCCCAGTCAGGTTCGTCGGGGACGAATGGGGGACGAGATAGGGACTAATAGCGACATACCCGATATTTGGGGCGCCGTACCACCCGATCCCCCACCCACCGGCGCACTGTGGCGCGGACGGCCTAGAACGGAAGCGTCATGCGCCCCGGTGCGCCCCGCCCGCTCCCTGGCAGGCGAGCCTGCGGCCCGCTTCGGCGACGAAGGGCCGGTCCTGGTCGAGCCAGTCCACGGAGTCCAGCTCGTGCGGTGCGAGCCAGCGCAGCTCGTCGTGGTCCTCCAGCGGGGCGGGCTCGCCGGAGAGCAGGCGGGCGGTCCACACGTGCAGGACGAGGCCGGGCTTCAGCGGCCACTCCCCCGGGATCCGCTCCAGCGCCTCGGTCTCGACGCCGAGCTCCTCGCGCAGCTCGCGCACCAGCGCCTCGGGGACGGTCTCGCCCGGCTCGGCCTTCCCGCCGGGCAGCTCCCAGCGGCCGGCGAGCTCCGGGGGTGCGCTGCGACGGGCGGCCAGCAGGCGCCCGTCACGACAGAGGGCTCCGCCCACGACCACGCGTACAGTCATGGACGGAGCCTATGCCAGGCCCTGAGGGGGCCTTCAATTCCTGCTCGTGGCGGCCGGGCTGCCGTCCGCCTGCCCGATCCGCTCGACCCAGTAGAGCTGCTCGTGCCCCCGGTCCTCGAAGACGTCGACGACCTTCTGGGCCTCGGCCCGGGTGGCGTACCGGCCCACCCGGTAGCGGTTGCCGTTGTCGTCCTGACGTATGACCAGCCATGGAAGCAGGGCACCGCTGTCGTTCATCGCGCTCCACCCTCCGCCGATGTTCCTGCCCAGGAAACCGCATTGCGCATATGCCCGAGCTTACGCCCGACCTTCACTGAGCGGATACGTGTTTTCACGAAGAGATACCTGGGGGGCGTACGCATCCGGCCAGGCGTGCGAAAGCGCCGCCGGGGCTCGCGGAACGAGCCCCGGCGGCGCCCTGGAAGGCGTGGTCAGCGCACGGGCAGGTGGTAGGAGAGCCGGTACCGGTCGGCCGGGACGACCACATCAGCCGTCTCCACGGCCCGCCCGGACGCGTAGTACGTCCGCGTCACCACCAGCACCACGTGCCCCGGCACCCCGCCGAGCGTCATGTTCTCCTCCGCCAGGCCCGGCCGCGCCCCGACCTCCTCGACCACGTTGTCCACGACCACGTCGATCGCGGCCATCCGGTCGACCACCCCCGAGCCGCCCAGCGGCCCCTCCTCCGGCAGCATCACCGGGGTCCGGCCGGTCACGGACAGCGGCTCCCACGAGGTGGACAGCATCATCGCCTCGCCCGCGTCACGGAAGACGTACCGGGTGCGCATCACGCGGTCACCCGGCTCGATGCCCAGCCGCTTGGCGATGTCCGCCGGCGCCGCCGCCTGCTCGCTGCTGGATTCCCACGTCCCGTGCACCCCCGACTCCGCCTGCTCCTGCCGGAACGGCGTCGACGCCCCGCCCGAGCGGTAGCCGGTACGGGCGACGCGGCGCGGGACGGGCTGTGCGCGCACGTACGTGCCCGACCCGGAGCGGCCCTCGACCAGACCCTCCGCCATCAGGACCTTGCGCGCCTCCAGCGCGACGGTGTCGGACACCCCGTACTCCTCGCGGATCCGGGCCTGGGAAGGGAGCCGGGCGTGCGGGGGCAGGGACCCGTCGACGATCTTCCGCCGCAGATCCCCGGCGACGCGCAGATAGGCCGGCTGCTCACCGAAAGTCACGGGCCACTCCCATCAGGTTGACAGACAGCTACACCCTGGCAACCGACTGTTGACCTGTGCAAGTGCGGGCCAAAGTTTCACCCGATGTGATGAAGCCTGGTCACTCAAACCCGTTACCGGGCGTTACCTCCAAGGCCCTCAGGCCGAGTCCGACGAGGGACCCCGGCCCGATCCTCCCTGGTTCTCCTCGATCCACTCGGGAACCCGCGTCGACAATCCGTACGCGCCCCGCAGCGCCTGCTCCGTACCGGTCGTCAGCGCACCCTCCGCCGCGTCCCAGGCCTGCCGGAAATCGGACGGCCGCACCGCCCCGGCCGCCCGCTGCCACTGCGTGCGCGCCGCCGCCAGCTCCTTGAGCCGGGCCCCCGCCTCCGGATGCGCGGCGGCCGCGTCCCGCAGCATCCGCTCCTCCGCACCCAGCGCGCCGTCCACCTCCCGCGCCCACGACCGGTACTCGGGCAGCGCCTCGTCCAGCTCCCGCTCGGGGGCGCGCCCCAGCGCCCCGTCCGCCGCGTTGAGGGCGGTCAGGAGGGAGACCTGTTCGGGCGTCAGCATCCCCGCGTCCTTGCGCAGGCTCCCCCTGTGGTCGTGCCCCGAGGTGCCGATCACGCAGATCAGCCGGCGGTCGCCCGCGCGCCAGGCCTCGCGCGTGGGGGCGAAGTAGTACATCTCCACGTAGTCGGGGAGCGCCCAGGTGTCCATCGCGTACGCGTCCTGCGCCTTCCAGCAGGCGTCCGTGGCACTGTCCTTGAGCTTGGAGGCACCGGGGAAGGGGCCCGGGCCGAGCACCGTGGCGGCGGTCACCTCGGCGTCGTGGACCTGCGCGCAGTCGGTCCGGTAGGTGAAGGGCGTCTCGTCCAGGAGGTCCCCGCCGGGGACGTTGAAGCAGTCGCCGGTCCGCAGCCGGCCCATGTCGGTCAGCTGCCCCTCGACCCGCTCGGGCACCGGCCGCGAGCCCAGCCGCTCCAGGAAGGGCCGGGTCCAGCTCACCAGGCCGTACAGCATCACGGCCGTCGTCACCAGGGAGACCACCAGGCCGACGACGGCGAGGGCCCTGCCCCGCTCCTGCCTGCGCCCGATCTGCACCAGCGCGACCAGGCCGAAGACCACCCCGAGCGGCGGGAAGCAGAGCAGCCCGACCAGCAGGGAGGCGAGGGCGAAGCCGTTGAGCGCGGGCGCACCCGCCGGCCCTGGCGGCGGCCCCCACCCCGGCTGCGGCGACGGCGGCGGCCAGGAGTGACCGGGGCCGACGGGGCGGGGCGGTTGCGGGGGCGGGGTGCTCACCGGGTGAGGTGCTCCATCACGGGGGCTCGGAACGGCTGCGCGCGGACGGCCTCGCGCGAGCGGCTGCGCGAACGGCTGCCCGAAATAGTACGCAGCGGGCGACCCGGTGATCGCGGGCGACCCGGTGATCGGTCGCCCCCGCGTTGGCACGTACGGCCGGCACGGTCCGCCACGCGCCGCTCGGCGCGCAATCCGTCCCGGCGGTACGGCTCTTGGACCGGGCCGGGCCGGGACTCCGGTCGGAGCCCCGGCCGGGACCGCGGTCAGAACTGCAGCGCCCAGGAGTCGATCTTTCCCGTGTCGGCGGCCGCGTTGTCGTTCACGCGCAGCTTCCAGACCCCGTTGGCCACCTCGGAGGAGGCGTTGACCGTGACGGTCTTGACGATGTCGTCCGCGCTGCCGCCGGTGCGGTTGTGCAGGTTGTAGAGGGTGCCGTCGGGGGCGACCAGGTCGACCTTCAGGTCACCGATGTAGGTGTGCTTGATGTCCACCGACACGCCCAGCGTCGCCGGGGCGTTGCCGGAGACCCCGCTGACGGTGATCGGGGACTCGACCGTCGCGTTGTCGTTGATCGCGTAGTCGGCGGTGTTCTCGAAGCGCGGACCGCTCGGCGGGGTGGTGCCGGCGCCCACGTTCAGCAGCCGGTTGGGGGAACCGGTGCCGGGGCCCGTCACCACGTTCGGGGTGGCCGCCGCGACCAGTCCGTCGCGGACCTGCGCCGGGGTGGCCGAGGGGTTCTGCGAGAGGTACAGGGCCGCGGCGCCCACGACGTGCGGGGTGGCCATCGAGGTGCCGGAGATGGTGTTCGTCGCGGTGTCGCCCGTGCCCCACGAGGAGGTGATGGAGGAGCCCGGCGCGAAGACGTCCAGGACCGAGCCGTAGTTGGAGTAGCTCGCCTTGGCGTCGGTGTTGGTGGTGGCGCCGACGGTGATGGCCTCGGCCACGCGGGCCGGGGACTTGGTGGAGGCGTCGGTGGACTCGTTGCCGGCCGCGACGCCGTACGTGATGCCGGAGGCGATGGAGTTGCGCACGGCGGTGTCGAGCGCGGAGTCGGCGCCGCCGCCGAGCGACATGTTGGCCACGGCGGGCTTCACGGCGTTGCGGGTCACCCAGTCGATGCCCGCGACCACCTGGGCGGTGGTGCCGGAGCCGTTGTTGTCGAGCACGCGGACGCCGACGATCTTCGCCTTCTTTGCGACGCCGTAGCTGCTGCCCGCGACGGTGCCGGCGACGTGCGTGCCGTGGCCGTGGCCGTCCTGGGCGGTGTTGTCGTTGTCGATGGCGTCGTAGCCGTAGGAGGCGCGGCCGGCCAGGTCCTGGTGGGTGATGCGGACGCCGGTGTCGATGATGTACGCCGTCACCCCCTCCCCCGCCTTGTCGGGGTAGGTGTAGCTCTGGTCGAGGGGGAGGGCGCGCTGGTCGATGCGGTCCAGGCCCCAGGACGGCGGGCTGGGCTGGGTGGCGTCGACGGTGAAGGTGCGGTTCTGCACGACCGAAGCGACGGCCGGGTCGGCCGCGAGCTTCTTCGCCTGCGCCTCGGAGACCGCGACGGAGTAGCCGTTGAGGGCGGCGCTGTAGGTGCGGTCGATCCGCGCGCCGTACCGCTTGGCGACGGCCTTCCCGCTGTCGGCGGTGGAGCGGGCGGCGGAGTCCTTCAGCGTGACGATGTAGCTGCCGGGGACGGCCCCGGCGACGCCCGCGTTCTCGATGACGCCCTGCGGGCCGCCGTCGGCGGCGGAGGCGGCCGAGGCGGGTAAGGCGGCGGCCGCGCCGAGCGCGAGGGCCACGACGGCGGTCGCGATGCCGGCGGTCTTCCGGCGGGTGTGACGCATCACGGACATGTGAGGGGTCCTCCTCGTGGGCGGTGCGCTGCGTGGGGGTACTGGCCGGCGGCGGGTGTGCGGGGGTGCTCGCTCAGGTCCGTGCGCACAGTTCGATTGCCATGGACATGACAATGAATCGCGCTCAACGGGCCGCCGTTCCAAAAAGGTTGACCCACCCGTGCGTCATCCCACAAGAGCCCCACGGATGCGTAACATCCGTGCCATACGACAGCCATGAACGAGCAAAGGTGCTCCGCACATGACGCACGCACTTCCTGACTACCTCTGCTCCGAGGACGGCACGCGCGCGGATGTCCGGACCGCTCCCTGGTGCTGTCCGGTCTGCGGCGGCCCGTGGGACCTCGACTTCACGCCCGATCCGGCCATCCCCCTGGAGCCGGCGGCGGGCCCGCACTCGCTGTGGCGGTACGCGCCCGCGCTGCCCCTGCCGGGGGCGTTCTCGGTCACCCTGTCCGAGGGACACACCCCGATGCTGCCGCTCGGCGACCGGATTCACGCCAAGCTCGACTTCCTGATGCCGACGCTGTCCTTCAAGGACCGGGGCGCGGTGATGCTCGCCGAGCTGGCCCGGCGGCTGGGCCCGGCGCGGGTGGTCGCGGACAGCAGCGGGAACGCGGGGGCCTCCGTCGCGGCGTACTGCGCGCGGGCCGGGCTGAGTTGTGAAGTTTTCGTGCCCGAGGGCACCTCGGAGAAGAAGACCGCGCAGATGCGGGCGTACGGGGCGGAGGTACGGCTCGTGCCGGGCGGCCGGGAGGCCGCGGCGCGGGCCGCCGGGGCGGTGGCGGACGAGCCGGGGGTCTTCTACGCGAGCCACGTCTTCAATCCCTGGTTCCTGCACGGCACGAAGACCTACGTGTACGAGATCTGGGAGGCCCTGGGCGGCCGGCTCCCCGAGGTGCTCGTCGTCCCCGTCGGCAACGGCACGCTGCTGCTGGGCGCGGCGCTGGCGGTGGCGGAGCTGGGCCGGCGGGGGGTACGGGCGCCGGCGCTGGTCGGGGTGCAGGCGGAGGCGGTGTCGCCGCTGGCGGCGGCCTTCGCGGCGGGGGCGGAGGAGGCGGAGCCGGTGCCGTCTCGGCCGACGCTCGCGGAGGGCATCGCGATCCCGGCGCCGCCGCGGGGCCGGCAGATCCTGGCGGCGGTCCGGAAGTCGGGCGGCACGATCCTGACGGTCCCGGACGCGCGGATCCGCGAGGCGCAGCGGGAGCTGGCCCGCCGGGGGCTGTTCGTCGAGCCGACGGCCGCCGCCTGCTGGGCGGCGGTGGGGCCCGGCGCCCCCTCCGACCCCCTCCAGGGCCGCACGGCGGTCCTGCCCCTGTGCGGTGCGGGCGCCAAGTCCGGCCTGGCCCCGTAGTCCCGCTGCGCTGGGCTGCCTTCCCTCGGCGGCACCCCCGCACCGTCCACGTCGGAAATCCGCCAGCCCCGCCCGCCGTGTTCTGCTGAACTACCCCCATGACCACGCTCCTTGAAAAGGCCACCGCCTTCACCGCCCTGCACACCCCCGCCGCCCCCCTCCCCCTCGCCAACGCCTGGGACGTGGCCAGCGCCCGTATCGTCGAGGCCGCCGGGGCGCCGGCCGTGGCGACGACCAGTGCCGGGGTGGCCTGGTCCCTCGGGGCTCCCGACGGGGACGCCCTCGCCCGGGACCGGGCGCTGGACCTGGTCGCCCGGGTCGCCGCCGCCGTCTCCGTGCCCGTGACCGCCGACATCGAGGGCGGCTTCGCCGCCGACGCCGCCGGGGTCGGGGAGACCGTCGCCGGCGTACTGGCCGCCGGCGCGGTCGGCGTCAACATCGAGGACGGCACCCGCGCCCCGGCCGAGCACGCGGAGCGCCTGGCCGCGGCCCGGGCCGCCGCCGACGCCGCCGGGGTCCCGCTGTACATCAACGCCCGCGTGGACACCTACCTCTTCGGCCTCGGCGAGAGCGCGACCCGCCTCGACGAGACCCTCACCCGTGCCTCCGCCTACCTGGCCGCCGGGGCCACCGGCGTGTTCGTGCCCGGCGTCACCGACCCCGCCGTCATCGCGGAGCTCGCCCGCGGGATCGACGCCCCGCTGAACGTCCTCGTCGGCCCCGGCGCCCCCTCCGTCGCCGAACTCGGCGCCCTCGGTGTGGCCAGGGTCAGCCTCGGCTCCGGGGTGGCGGAGGCCGCGTACGCCGTCGCCCGCCGGGCCACCGAGGAGCTGCTCGCCGGCGGCACCTACGGCTCCCTCGCCGGAGCCCTCCCGTACGGCGAGCTGAACGCCCTGCTCAAGGGCTGAGAAACCGAGAAGCGTGCATGCTGCACCGTCCGTAGGATCCGGCCATGAGCACCTCGATACCGGCAGAGCCCAAGACCGCTGAGCCCGCCGCCCCCCGCCGCGGGACCGGCGGGGCCGTCTGGACGGCCCTGACC
>NZ_JZWV01000376.1 GCF_000966975.1 Streptomyces katrae
AAGAGACGGCCCTGACCCTCGTGTACGTCGTCTGGGGCTCGACCTACCTCGGCATCCGGATCGTCGTGCAGACCATGCCGCCCTTCCTGTCCGCCGGGGCCCGTTTCCTCTCCGCCGGCCTGATCCTGGCCGGCGTCGTCGCCTGGCGGTACGGGCCGTCCGCGCTGCGCGTCACCCGCGCGCAGCTCGGCTCGACGCTGCTGGTCGGCCTGCTGCTGGTGCTCGGCGGCAATGGTCTGGTCGTACTGGCCGAGACCTCGGTGCCGTCGGGGCTGGCCGCGCTGCTGGTGGCGGCGGTGCCGATGTGGGTGGTGGTGCTGCGGGCGGTCACCGGGGACCGCCCGCCCGCGCGCACCCTGGCCGGGGTGCTGGTGGGGCTGTGCGGGATGGGGGTGCTGACCAGCCCGGGGCTGAGCGGGGAGGTGCGGCTGTCGGGCGTGCTGCTGGTCGTGGCCGGGTCGGTCACCTGGGCCCTGGGCTCCTTCTCCGCCGGGCGGCTGCCGCTGCCGGGGAACCCCTTCACCGGCAGCGTGTACCAGATGCTGTGGGGCGGGGCCGCGCAGGTGCTGGTGGGGCTGGCGCGCGGCGAGCAGCACGGTCTGGATCCGGCCTCGTTCTCCACCGCCTCCTGGCTGGCGCTGGGCTACCTGGTGCTGATCGGTTCGGTCGTCGGGTTCACCTCGTACGCGTGGCTGCTCCAGGCGGCCCCGCTGTCGCTGGTGGCCACGTACGCGTACGTCAACCCGGTGGTGGCCGTGGCGCTGGGCGCGCTGGTCCTGGACGAGCCGCTGACCCTGCCGATCGTGCTGGGCGGCCTGATCGTGGTGGCGGCGGTGGGCGTGATCGTCAGCACGGAGCGCCGGAAGTAGCTCCGGGTCTCAGCCCCGGGCCGCCGCCTCGTAGAGGGCCCTGGCCCTCTCGTCGTACAGCGCGGCCGTGGAGTCCACGTCGGTGTCCCCGCCGCTGAGCACCCCGATGAGCCGTCCCGGCTGGCCCGTGCCGCCGCGGTCGGCGATCCAGGGGCTGCCGCTGGTGCCCGTCCAGAAGCCGGCGCAGCTGATGTACAGCATGTCGGGGTCGTCGCTGTCGTGGCGGGTCTGCGTGGTGCAGGAGACGGGCTTGTTCTGCGGGTTGTGGTCGGACTCGGGGTAGCCGATGACGGTGACCTCGCGCTCGTACCCGGAGGTCCAGTCCGGCTTGGGCGCCTCGCCCTGTCCGACCCGCTGCTGGAGGCTGCGCCCGTCCCCGTCCGGCTCGACGGTGAGGAAGGCGAAGTCGGCGGTCTCGTCGCCCCATTTGGTCCAGCGTTCGTCCACGTGGATCGAGCGGACCTTCCACACGCCGAAGGGCTTGCTGCCCGAGCCCTCGCCGGAGAAGGCGGGTGCGAAGGAGAGCTCGCCGATGGCCAGCCCGTCGTGGGCCGTCTCACCCGGCCGGCCGTCCTCGCCGGCCGGTGCGACGCAGTGGGCGGCGGTCGCGACGACGTTGCCCTTGGGGCTGTCGACCACGCTCGCCGTGCACCAGTGCTCCCCGTTCGCCATGAGCACGCCGACGGTGGGGAAGGGGTGCACCGGCTGCTCGCCGGACGCGCCGAGGAGCACGGTGGCGGCCGCCGCCACGATCCCCGCCGCGGCGGCCGCTGCCGCCGCCCCCTTCACCACCGGTCTCACCGCACGCCGGGGTCGGGTGTGGGTGCCTGCATCACCTTGCTGATCCACGCCAGGGAGCCCTCCCTCATTCCGCGTACATACGATTTTCCGTTGTGCTCACCATCCTGGATCACCTGGAGCCGGGTGTGCACGGGGCCCTTCCCGTATTCCTTCATGAACTTCTCGGCCAGGTCCCGGCCGCTCTCCTTGGTGCCGATCTGGAAGTTGATGTAGACGTCGGGGCCGCCCTCCCCGATCAGCTTCTCGGCGAGCTTCTCGGGGTTGTTCTCGTCCATGGCCTGGCGGTTCCCCTTCCACAGCGGAGAATCGGGTACGAAGTCGACGCCGCTCGCGATGGCCGCCTTGAAGCGTTCGGGGTACTTCAGGACGTGCTTGAAGGCGCCGAAGCCGCCCGAGGAGGAGCCCATGAAGGCCCAGCCGTCGCGGGAGGTGAAGGTACGGAAGTTCGCCCGGGTGAAATCCGGGACGTCATCGGCCATCCAGGTGCCCATCTTGGGCTCTCCGGGGATGTCGGAGCCGTCGTAGTGGTACTTGGTGTCGGCGTTGATCACCGGCATGACCAGGATGAACGGGAGGCTGGTGCCGTTCTTGACCCCGTCGGTCACGGCCTGCTGCAGGCCGAGGCCGGGGCCCGTGCCCCAGTAGTTCTTGGGGTAGCCGCGGCCGCCGGGCAGGGAGATCAGGACGGGGAAGCCGCTCTTGGCGTACCTCGGGTCGTCGTACTCCTTGGGGACCCACACCCACACGTCACCCGTGAACCCGGACTTCCTGCCGGTCAGGGTGGTCATCGCGATCTGCGTGCCGTCCGCCAGCCGGCTGGTGCGCACGAACTCGGACTTGGGGCCGGTGGGCATCAGCACCCCGGGGCGGATGTCCTCGGCCGCCGCCGACTCCTGGATCTTCCCGAAGGAGACGGGGTCCCCCATGTCCGAGAAGAGGCCGAACCCGTACGCCGCGCCGCCCCCGGCGGCGAGGACGAGGGCGAGGCCGCCGCCGATCAGGATCTGGCGCCTGCGGGGGCGGCGGCCGCCGCCTTGCTGGTCATACTGCACGGATGTGTCCCGTTCCATCTCCGGCGCCCTGGTTGGGCGTGGGTCGGACCGATAGGTCCCCCTTATCGCTTCTACAGAGGTGTCAACGACCGTAGGGGTTGCCTGGGACCGGGGCGACGTGGCGAGGGCCACGTGGCGGACGTCCGTGCGACGGGGCTCAGCCGGCCTCGGGCTTCGGGCCCTTCAGCACCTTGCTGATCCACTCCAGCGAGCCCTCCTTCATGCCGCGCACGTAGTGCCAGCCGTTGTGCTCGCCGTTCTGGATGTCCCGGATGGTCGTCTTGACGGGGCCCTTGCCGTACTGCTCGACGAACTTCGTCATCCGGTCCTTGCCGGACTCCTTGGTGCCGATCTGGAAGTTGATGTAGACGTCCGGGCCGCCCGTCCTGATCAGCTTGTCGGCGAGCTTCTCGGGGTTGTTCGCGTCCATCTCCGCCTGGTGGCCCTTCCAGAGCGGGGAGTCCGGGACGATCTCGCCGCCGCTGGCGATCACGGCCTTGAAGCGGTCCGGGTACTG
Source organism: Streptomyces katrae (assembly GCF_000966975.1). Classification (GTDB taxonomy): domain Bacteria; phylum Actinomycetota; class Actinomycetes; order Streptomycetales; family Streptomycetaceae; genus Streptomyces; species Streptomyces katrae. The sequence continues at coordinate 3,240 of NZ_JZWV01000376.1, forward strand.
CAGGACCGTCTTCATACCGACGAAGGCACCGGAGGAGGAGCCCATGAAGGCCCAGCCGTCGCGGGACTTGTAGGTGCGGAAGTTGGCGCGGGCGAAGTCCGGGACGTCCTCGGCGATCCAGGTGCCCATCTTGGGCTGGCCGGGTATGTCGGCGCCGTCGTAGTAGTACTTGTTGTCCGGGTTGAGCACCGGCATGATCACGACGAAGGGCAGGCTGGTCCCGGCCTGGACGCCCTCGCTGATGGCCTTCTGGAGGCCGAGGCTGCGGTCGGACCAGTAGTTCGCCGGGAAGCCGTTGCCGCCCGGGAGGGCGATCAGGACCGGGAAGGCGCTCTTGGCGTACTTCGGGTCGTCGTACTCCTTGGGGGCCCACACCCAGACGTCCCCCTCGAAGCCGGACTTGGCACCGGCCAGGCGGGTCTTGGCGATGACCGTGCCGTCGTCGAGCTTGGTGGTCTGCTTGAAGTCCGACTTCGGGCCGGCGGGGAGCTGGACGTCCGGGTCGCCGGTGGGCGTGGGCGGGGCGGAGGGGGTCGCGCCCTTCCCGGCCGGGCCCGCGCCGTCCTTGCCGGAGGCGGCTGCGGCCGCGTGGTCCTTGCCGAAGGTGACGTCCTGGCCGTTGCCGTCGAACCACTCGTTCTTGTAGGCGGCGAAGCCCCCGCCGCCCAGGACCAGCACGCCCGCGACGGCCGCGCCGATCCATATCGCGCGCCGTGACTTCCTGCGGCCCCCGGCCCGCTCGGGCTCGCGGCCGGACGACTGCTGAGAGTACTGATGCACGAACTTCGCTCCGTACGGTCTCGGCTGCCCCGGAGCGGGGCAGCACGCGGACATCCCCTTGGTTAGTCCTGATGAGCGAATTCTGCGGATCGTTCCAAATACCTGCAAAAACGTGCCCGGAACTTCAGGTTTCGACTCGCTCACTTCAGAGCGTCGAGCACCTCCGCGCACCGCCCCAGCAGGGCGACGAGTTGCTCGCGCTCCTCCGGGCTGAAGGCGGCGGCGAGCGCCCGCTCCACGCGCACGGCGCCCGCGTCCGCGAGCTCCATCGCCGCGCGCCCCTCCGGCGTGAGCCGGGTCTCCAGCACGTTGCGGTGCCATTCGTGCGGGGTGCGCTCGACGAGGCCGCGCTCGTGGAGGTTCTTCAGCACGGTGTTCATCGTCGGCGCGGTGACCCCGCAGAGCCGGGCCAGGGCCGCGGCGGAGATGCCCGGCTTCTCGGCGAGCCAGAGCAGGGCCGCGTACTGCGGAACCGTTACTGCGGCCGGCTTGCAGGCGGTGGTCTTCGCCGCGAGCAGCGCCTGCTCGGCGCGCTTGATGTGCGAACCGATGCGCTCCTCGGGGGGCATGGAGGTCATGGCGTCATCCTATGGCCCTTGCCAAGCATTAGAACCCTAACTACTCTTCGAACCCTCCCACCCAGAAGGATGCACCCATGCGCAAGCTTTCGTATGTCCTGCCCGTCGCCGCCCTCCTGGCCCTGACCACGGCGCTCACCACCGGCGCCGCCCCGGCCCCGGCCCGCGTGTCGACGGCGTTCACGCTGCCGGGCGCGAAGGTCTACCCCGAGGGCATAGCCGCCGACGCCCGCACCGGGACCGTGTACGTCGGCTCGTACGCGGACGGCACCGTCTACCGCGCCCGCCCCGGCGCCCGCAGCGCCGAGGTGTTCCTGCCCTCCGGCACCGACGGCCGGCACACCGCGAACGGCCTGCGCGTCGACGCCCGGGGCCGCCTGTGGGTCACCGACTCCACGGCCGGCGTCGCGGTATACGACACGGCGACGGGCACCCGCCTGGCCCACTTCGAGGTCGCGGACCCCGCCGTCCGCCACTTCATCAACGACCTGACCATCACCCCGGACGGCACCGCCTACCTGACGGACAGCTTCCGCGCGGTGATCTACCGGGTCACCCCGGCCCAGCTGCGCGCCGGCTCGGGCCCGCTGACCGCGGCCTACGACCTGAGCGGGCACGTCGCCCCGGAGCCGCCGGGCACGGTCACCCTCAACGGCATCACCTCGGACCCGGCGGGCCGCTACCTGCTGACGGTCGACATGACGGCGGGCGAACTCCACCGCGTCGACCTCGCCACCGGCGCCCTCAGCCGGGTCACCCTCACCGGCGGCGACCTCAAGGCCGCCGACGGCCTCGACCTCTCCCCCGGCGGCACGCTCCGGGTGGCCCACAACGTCACCAACACCCTGACCCGCTGGCAGCTCACCCCGGACGGCACCCGCGCCCGCCTGGTCCACACCCTCACGGACCCGTCCCTCCAGATCCCCACCACCCTGGCCCGCACCGCGACCCGCACCCTGGTGGTCCGCTCCCAGTTCGACAAGGACGGCCCGATGACCCCCTCGACGGGCACCCCGACGACGTTCTCGGTCGCCTCGTTCCGGGGGCTGTAGCCACGACCCGTCCGACCAGCCGCCGCCGGGCGTGTCAGTGGCGGCTGGTTCCATGGCGTCATGAGCACCGTGCACGCGACCGCCGCCCTCCTTTCCGAGCCCGCCCTGCTCCGCGCCCATCTGCGGGCGCTGGCGGTGCTGGACGGCGCGATCGGCGACGATCCCGATTCCGCCCGGTACCGCTACGACGCCGCCTGGGGGCCCGGGGAGGAGGCGGCACTGATGGAGAACGGGTCGGGTGACGAGTTCTCCGTGCTGTTCACCCCGGCCGGCGTGCTCATCCGCGGCTTCGACCACGAGTCGGAGATGAGTCCGTACGGCACGGACGACGAGCAGGTCTGGCCCGGTGTCGTCGACGACGTGCCGTCCGCGCTGCGCCCGCTCCTCGACGAGCCCGCCTTCTACGACGAGGGCCTCGCCACCCCGCGGGTCACGGCCTGCCTGTGGCGGGAGACCGGCGACACCGCCTGGCGCACCGGTCCGGACATCGGCTTCCCCCCGGGCAGTCCGGACCCCGACGGCTCCGGCCACCTCTTCCGGCTCCTCACCGACCGCTCCCCCGAGGCCGTCCAGGCCCACTTCGAGGACTACTACGAACGCCCCGTCCCCCTCGAAGCCGTCCGCCACGTCCTGGCGGGCCACCCCCTGACCCCCGAGACCGCCCGCGCCCTCAACCCGGCCGCCCTCTCCGACGAGGCCCTTCTCCGACGGATCGCCGCGCACCCCGAGGTCGACGCGTACCTCGCCTGCGACGGCGAGTTCGACCTCACGCGCACCGACCCCATCGAGTCGATCGCCCTGCCGGCCGGTCTGCCGGTGGAGCCCGTGGCCGGCTGCGGCGCGGGCGGCACCCACTACCTGTGCGGCCCGGACGGCCCCGACAGCGCCCGCCCCGTCCTCTACACCGACTCGGAGGGCCAGGCCACACTGATCGCGGAGTCCCTCGCCGAGGCCCTGACCCTGGCCGTCGTCCTCCCGTCCTGGCACGACGCCCTGGCAGGCTTCCGGCCCCCCGCCCTCAACGCCGACTACATGGAGGACAACCCGGACCACCCCGAGGTCCGCGACCGCCTCCTCGCCGCCCTCCGCCTCCCCCCGGCCAGCGAGTCCGAGGTCCTGGCCCGCCTCCTGACCACGGCCGCACGCACCGTCCCGGACGGCTTCCTCCCCACGGTCGAGGGTGAGGAGGACGCCGCCTTCGAGCCGATGCTGCGCCTGCCCGCCGAGTAGCCCGAACGGAAGGGGTCAGGTCAGACGGGCGGCAGCAGGTCGCTCTCGCTGATGGTGTACGTCAGCGGCGGGTAGACGAAGTCCGTTTCCTGGTTCTCGCGACGCCGGAGCCGGTAGAACTCGCGGCTCTGGTCCTCGTCCGCCGGGACGAGGCGTTCGCCTCCCGGGAGGTGGGCCTGTCCGTCGCGGAAGCGGAGGAGGGTCTTCGAGGTTCGGAAGGTCACGCCCAGCCATTCGTCGTCCTCCGCCGGGGCGGGTCCGTCCAGCACGATCTTGTGCCGGAGCCGCCGGTTCGACTCGACGGAGAAGACGACGACGCTGTTGTGGGCGAGGGGGATCTCGAACCCCTCCCCGCCCCCGGGCGACGCCTTCGCTTCGAAGACGAGCTTCCTCGACGGGCCCTCCCCGCCACGTCGATAGCAGGAGAAGACGGCGATGGACGACCCGTCCGCCAGATCGAGGGCCTGGTCGGAATGGCTGCCCATGGTCCTGTAGGCGTTCGTGTAGCTCTCGACGAGGGCGTTGTTGAAGCCGGCCGGCAGGCCCGCCCGCTCCTGCACCTGCCGCGCCAGCCGTTCGTGCACCGCCCGGAAGCGCTGCGCCGGGCTGCCGTAGCGGGTGGTGGTGCGTACGAGGGGGACGCCACCCGCCCCGTCCGTCCTCGTCAGCACGGCACCCCGCCGGCCCTTTCCCACGGCCTCCCAGCTCGTCGCCGCGGAGAGCTCCGCGAAGGGATTGCCCTCGGTCTGCACCGTGTACGAGGAGATCGCCTCCGCGAGCCTAGATGCGGGGGGCAACGTAGTCTCCCGTGTTCATGCTGAAGAGGAACTGCCCGCCGTAGTCGATGAACGACGAGGTCCGGTTCTCCTCGGCGTAGAGCCTGCGCAGGTGGTCCATCCCCTCCGGGGTGGGCCGTCCCAGCCGCACCAGCTCCCCGGCCCGCTTGAGGAAGGTCTGGCCGTCCTTGTGGACCGCCTCGGTGTTCGAGCAGCGCACCACGTATCCCAGGCGGGTCGGGAGCGAATCGGCGTCCAACGCCCCGGGCCGGATCTCGTGCGTGTACAGGCGGTTGGTGGACAGCGGCATGAAGAACACGGAGCCGGGGTGGAGGGTCACGCTGAACCGCGGGGGCAGTGCGGCCCCGGTCGCCGTGTCCTTGAGGCGGAAGCGGAGGCTGGTCAGCCCGCTGACATTCGGCGGCTGGAGCTTCTCGATGCCGTCGTAGAAGGTGCAGAAGGCCATGATGCCGTTGACCGGCATGTCCTTCGTCTTGTCGGCATGGGCCGAGATCCTGGCCTTGGACTGCTTGCGCTCGGCCGTGGCCCGGCTGTTGTGGTAGATCTGCGCGAGGACGTGGTTCAGCGGCGCCGGATTCCGGAAGACGGCGGCGGCCTCGCGGTTCAGCGCGTCCACGATCGCCTTGTCCGTCGGGCCGAAGCCCTCGGTCGGGCCCGAGAGGTTCGTGGAACACCGCAGCAGCCGGAAATGCAGCTCGTCGCCGTCCCGGGTGACGGGCGTGAGGTAGATCCCGCTGCGGTGGGCCGTGCCCGGCTTGGTGGACTCCGTCAGCGACTGGAACTCGTGCTCGGCGCGGATCCGCCCGAAGTGGCCGGCGTCGGGGTGGAAGAACCGGCGGTAGTACACCCCGGCGCCGTGCACCCGCAGCGGAACCCGGCCGACGCCGACGACGGTCCACGGCTCCCCGCCGCCGCCCCCGCGGTACCCGTGCGACAGCTCCCGGACGACGAACACCCGGTCCGCCGCGTCCAGTTGCCGGCCACCGATCCCGGACAGGTCACCGCACAGGTAGACGGTCCTCCCCGCCAGGTCGACCGCGCCGGAAGCGAGCTCCTCCGGCGTGATCACGGCCCCGAAGAATTCCCTGACCGAGTCATCGCCCCGCAGCGCCCAGGGCGCGACCAGAACGTTCCCCGCATCCTCGATGCGGGCTTCCGCCCGCTCTTCCGCGTACATCAAAAGTCCCCCACTCCGACACGGACTGCTGTGTGCGACCACGACTCGGCGGGCCCGACGTACCAGGCCCGCCTCCGTACGGACGGAAAAGGCCGCCCAACCCGCTCCGGCGCAGGTCGGACGGCCTTTCGCCGGACGGATCAGACGTTGAAGCGGAACTCGACCACGTCGCCGTCCTGCATGACGTAGTCCTTGCCCTCCATGCGGGCCTTGCCCTTCGCGCGGGCCTCGGCGACCGAGCCGCATTCGACCAGGTCCGCGAAGGAGATGACCTCGGCCTTGATGAAGCCGCGCTGGAAGTCGGTGTGGATCACGCCGGCCGCCTCGGGGGCAGTGGCGCCCTGCTTGATGGTCCAGGCGCGGGTTTCCTTCGGGCCGGCCGTCAGGTAGGTCTGGAGGCCCAGGGTGGCGAAGCCGACGCGGCCGAGGGTGGCCAGGCCGGGCTCGTCCTGGCCGACCGACTGGAGGAGCTCCAGGGCTTCCTCGTCGTCCAGCTCGGCGAGGTCCGCCTCCAGCTTGGCGTTGAGGAAGATGGCCTCCGCCGGGGCGACCAGGGCGGACTGCTCGGCCTTGAAGGCGTCGTCCGTCAGCTCGTCCTCGTCGACGTTGAAGACGTAGAGGAAGGGCTTGGTGGTGAGCAGGTGCAGCTCGTGCAGGAGGTCGCCCTGCTCGGTGCCCTTGGTGATGCCCTGGGAGAAGAGGGTGTCGCCGTTCTCCAGGATCTTCTGGGCCTTCTCGGCCGCCGCCAGGACCGCGACCTTGTCCTTCTGGAGGCGGGACTCCTTCGTCAGGCGGGGGATCGCCTTCTCGATGGACTGGAGGTCGGCGAGGATCAGCTCGGTGTTGATCGTCTCGATGTCGTCCTTCGGCGAGACCTTGCCGTCGACGTGGACGACGTTCTCGTCCTTGAAGGCGCGGATGACCTGGCAGATCGCGTCCGACTCGCGGATGTTCGCGAGGAACTTGTTGCCGAGGCCCTCGCCCTCCGAGGCACCGCGGACGATGCCGGCGATGTCGACGAAGTCGACGGTGGCCGGGAGGATGCGCTGCGAGCCGAAGATGCCGGCCAGGACCGCGAGGCGCTTGTCGGGGACGCCGACCACGCCGATGTTCGGCTCGATGGTGGCGAACGGGTAGTTGGCCGCCAGCACGTCGTTCTTGGTCAGGGCGTTGAACAGGGTCGACTTGCCGACATTCGGCAGGCCGACGATTCCGATCGTGAGCGACACGTTGGCGACTTCCCGTAGCTGTTTGGGGGCGGCGGCCCGGAGTGGGCCGTCGGACAGTTTACTTTCCTGCGAGCGCGCGATACAGGATGCGTTCGGTACGTCACCCGCAGGTGCCCGCCGGGGCCGTGCGGCGCCCCCGGCCCCGCGGGCAGGCCGGCCGGCGGATGCCGCGGCCGCGGCTGACCGGGCTCGGCGGCGGGCTCTTCGCCTGCGCGGCGATGCTGCTCGTCGCCGGGATCTGCTGGCTGCTGTTCGATTCCTCGCTGTTCGCGTACGGGCTGCTGTTCCTGCCCGTGGCGGCCGCCACCGCCCTGTGGGTGCGCCCGGCCGACCTGATCACCGCGCCGGTGTGCGTGCCGATCGCCTTCGCCGCCGGGGTGTGGCCCGTGTCGGGCGGCTCCGGCGGGCTGGGCGGGGAGCTGATGGGGGTGGTGTCGGCGCTGTCCCTGCACGCCGGGTGGCTGTACGCGGGAACGCTGGTCGCGGGGCTGATCTCGCTGGTGCGGCGGGCCGCGCTGAGCGGGCGGCGGAGGGCTGCCAGGAGGGCCGGCAGCAGTTCCGCCGCCTACTGACCCGGGCCTGCTCACCTGGGCCTGCCGACCCGGGCCTGCCGACCCGGACCGCGGTTCACCGCGTCAGGCCGTCGCGGGCCGCCATGGCCGCGCCGACGATGCCGGCGTTGTTCTGGAGCTTCGCCGGGACGACCTCCGCGCGGACGTTCTGGAGGAGGGGGAGGAACTTCTCCGGTTTGCGGCTGACGCCGCCGCCGAGGATGAAGAGGTCCGGGGAGAAGAGCATCTCGACGTGCGCCAGGTACTTGTCCAGCCGGCGCGCCCAGCGCTCCCAGCTGAGGTCGCCGTCCTCCTTGGCCTTGAAGGAGGCCCGGGTCTCCGCGTCGTGGCCCTTGAGCTCCAGGTGGCCCAGTTCGGTGTTGGGCACGAGCCGGCCGTCGCGGAAGAGGGCGCTGCCGATGCCGGTGCCGAGGGTGAGCAGGAGGACCGTGCCGGGTACCCCGCGTCCCGCCCCGTACGTCATCTCGGCGACTCCGGCCGCGTCGGCGTCGTTGAGGAGGGTGACCGGGCGGTCCCCGAGGTTCGCGGAGAGCAGGGCCGCCGCGTCGAGGCCGATCCAGGCCTTGTCGACGTTGGCGGCCGTCCGGGTCACGCCGTGGGTGACCACACCGGGGAAGGTGACGCCGATCGGCCCCTCCCAGGAGAAGTGGCGGACGACCTCGGCAACGCCTCCGGCCACCCCCTCGGGGGTGGCCGGATGTGGTGTCAGTACCTTGTGGCGCTCCTGCGCCGGTTCGCCGCGGTCCAGGTCCACGGGAGCGCCCTTGATCCCCGTACCGCCGATGTCCACACCGAAGATCTGCATGGACTCACGGTACGGAGGGGCCGCCGCGCGGGCTACTCTTCGGCGCCGCCGGCCACCAGTTCGGCGGCCTCGGTGCGCAGGTCGCGGCGCAGCTCCTTCGGCAGCGAGAAGACGATGGACTCCTCGGCCGTCTTGACGATCTCCACGTCGGCGAAGCCGCGCTGCGCCAGCCACTCCAGGACTTCCTCGACCAGGACCTCCGGCACGGAGGCGCCCGAGGTCAGGCCGACGGTGGTGACCCCCTCCAGCCAGGCCTCGTCGATCTCGGAGGCGAAGTCGACCAGGTGCGCGGCGCGGGCGCCGGCGTCCAGGGCGACCTCGACGAGGCGGATGGAGTTGGAGGAGTTCTTCGAGCCGACGACGACGACCAGGTCGGCTTCGGCGCCCATCGCCTTGACGGCGGCCTGGCGGTTGGAGGTGGCGTAGCAGATGTCGTCGCTGGGCGGGGAGACGAGCAGCGGGAACTTCTGCTTCAGCGCGTCGACCGTCTCCATCGTCTCGTCGACGGAGAGGGTGGTCTGGGAGAGCCAGACGACCTTGGACTCGTCGCGGACCTCGACCTTGGCCACGTCGTCGGGGCCGTCGACGATGGTGATGTGGTCGGGGGCCTCGCCGGAGGTGCCGATGACCTCCTCGTGTCCCTCGTGGCCGATGAGGAGGATGTCGAAGTCCTCATTGGCGTAGCGGATCGCTTCCTTGTGGACCTTGGTGACCAGCGGGCAGGTCGCGTCGATGGTCGCGAGCCGGCCGCGCGCCGCCTCCTCGTGCACGACGGGGGCCACGCCGTGGGCGGAGAACATCACGATGTTGCCCGGCGGGACCTCCTCCGTCTTCTCGACGAAGATGGCGCCCTTCTTCTGCAGCGTCTGGACGACGTACTTGTTGTGCACGATCTCGTGCCGGACGTAGACCGGGGCGCCGTACTGCTCGAGGGCCTTCTCGACGGCGATCACGGCGCGGTCCACGCCCGCGCAGTAACCGCGCGGGGCGGCGAGCAGGACGCGGCGGGAAGCGGGTGCGGGGGCAGTCATACGCTCCATCGTACGGGGGGCTCCAGGAGGCCGGACGTCCCCCGTCCGGCAGAGACTGGGTCGAACGTCCGTCCTCACAGCCCCTCGGAGGAGCGATGGCAGCCACGGTGGATCCTGGTACGGCCGCACCCGCGGCGCTGCGGCGGAGCCTGGGGTTCCGGGACCTGGTGGTGTACGGGCTGCTCTTCATCGCGCCGATGGCCCCGGTCGGGGTGTTCGGCACGCTGGACGCGAAGTCGCACGGGGCGGTGGCCCTGGTCTACGTGGTCGCGACCGTGGCGATGGGGTGCACGGCGTTCTCGTACGCGCAGATGGTGCGGGTGGCCCCGCAGGCGGGGTCGGTGTTCACCTATGCCCGCAAGGGGCTGGGCGAGGGGCCGGGGATGATCGCGGGGTGGATGGCGGCGCTGGACTACCTGCTGATCCCGGCGGTGGCGTACCTGTTCTCGGGGATCGCGATGAACGCGCTGGTGCCGCAGGTGTCGCGGTGGGTGTGGACGGCGCTGGCGGTGGTGGTGACGACGCTGCTGAACCTGTGGGGGGTGCGGGCGGCGGCGCGGGTGGGGTTCGCGGTGCTGGCGGTGGAGGTCGTGGTGCTGCTGGTGTTCCTGGTGTCGGCGGTGGCGGTGCTGGTGCGGGACGGGGCGCGGCGGGGGTGGCTGTCGCCGCTGACGGGTGACGGGTCGCTGGGGTTCTCGTGGGCGGCGGTGGTGGGGGCGGTGTCGGTGGCGGTGCTGTCGTACCTGGGCTTCGACGCGATCGCCTCGTTCGCGGAGGAGGTGACGGGGGGCAGTGCGCGGGTGGCGCGGGCGTTGCTGTTCTGCCTGGGGCTGACGGGGGTGCTGTTCGTGGCGCAGACGTACCTGGCGGCGCTGCTGGCCCCGTTCTCGGCGGCGGAGCTGGCGGCGGACCCGGGGCGGCAGGGGCCGGCGTTCTACACGGCGGTCGAGGCGTCGGTGGGGGGCTGGCTGCACGACCTGGTGGCGGTGAGCAAGGCGGTGGGGGCGGCGTTCGCGGCGCTGGCCGGGCAGGCGGCGGCGGGGCGGCTGCTGTTCGCGATGGCCCGGGAGCGGCGGCTGCCGGGGGTGCTGGCACGGACCTCGGGGGGTACGCCGAGGGCGGCGCTGCTGGTGGCGGCGGTGGTGACGCTGGTGGCGGCGGTGTGGGCGGCACGGCGCGACGACGGGCTGGACCACCTGGTGTCGGTGGTGGACGTGGGGGCGCTGGTGGCGTTCACCCTGTTGCACGCGTCGGTGGTGGGCTGGTTCGTGGTGCGGCGCGCGGAGGGTCCGCCGCGTTGGGTGCGGCATCTGGTGGTGCCGGTGCTGGGGGCGGCGGTGACGGTGGCGGTGATCGTCGAGGCTTCCCCGACGGCGCAGGTGGTGGGGGCGGTGTGGCTGGCGGTGGGGCTGGGGGTGCTGTTCTTCCAGCGGGGCCGGACGGGGGCCGGTGCGGGCGCCGACACCCTGCCCGGGGCCTGAGCCCCTGTCAGCGGCGCCGGATAGCCTGCCTGCATGGGTCTGAATACGTCGGCGGAGGCGCCGCTGCCCGTCGGTCAGGTGTCCCGGCTCATCGGGGGCTGGATCGACCGGCTGGGCCAGGTGTGGGTGGAGGGGCAGATCACTCAGCTGTCCCGGCGGCCGGGGGCGGGGGTGGTGTTCCTGACGCTGCGCGATCCCTCGCACGACATCTCCGTCAGCGTGACCTGCTTCCGCCAGGTCTTCGACGAGGTCGCGGACGTGGTGTCGGAGGGCGCGCGGGTCGTCGTCCTGGCGAAGCCGGAGTGGTACGCGCCGCGCGGGCAGCTGTCGCTGCGGGTGACGGAGATACGGCCGGTCGGGATCGGGGAGCTGCTGGCGCGGCTGGAGCGGCTCAAGCGGTCACTGGCGTCGGAGGGGCTGTTCGCGCTGGAGCGCAAGAAGCCGCTGCCGTTCCTGCCGCAGCTGGTCGGGCTGGTGGTGGGGCGGGCCTCGGCGGCCGAGCGGGACGTGCTGGAGAACGCCCGTCGGCGCTGGCCGGCGGTGCGCTTCGAGGTGCGCAACGTGGCCGTGCAGGGGGTGCACGCGGTGCCGCAGGTGGTGCGGGCGGTCAAGGAGCTGGACGCCCTGGACGAGGTCGACGTGATCATCGTGGCGCGCGGCGGCGGCAGTGTGGAGGACCTGCTGCCGTTCTCGGACGAGGAGGTCGTGCGGACGGTGGCGGCGGCCCGTACGCCGGTGGTGTCGGCGATCGGGCACGAGCCGGACTCCCCGCTGCTGGACCTGGTGGCGGACCTGCGGGCGTCCACGCCGACGGACGCGGCGAAGAAGGTGGTCCCGGACGTGGGCGAGGAGCTGGAACGGGTGCGTCAGCTGCAGGGCCGGGGGCTGCGGGCGGTGCGCGGGCTGCTGGAGCGGGAGGAGCGCGGGCTGGCGCATGCGCTCGCGCGGCCGGTGTTCGTGCATCCGCAGCGGATGGTGGAGACGCGGGAGGACGAGCTGGAGGCCCTGCTGGCCCGCAGCCGGCGCACGCTGGGGCATCTGCTGGACCGGGCGGAGTCGGAGCTGGAGCACACCCGGGCCCGGGTGGTGGCGCTGTCGCCGGCGGCCACGCTGGAGCGCGGGTACGCGGTGCTGCAGCGGGCCGACGGGCACGTGGTGCGGACGTCCGGGGAGGTCGCGCCGGGCGAGGAGCTGCGGGCGCGGGTGGCCGAGGGGGAGTTCGCGGTGACGGTGCTGGAGGCCCGCTCGGAAACCGGTACAGACGGACACGTTCCGGCAACAAAGTCGCTGTAACACACATCTACGATGGGACACGGGAATGTCTGAGACCGATACCGCGCTGGGCTATGAGCAGGCCCGCGACGAGCTCGTCGAGGTCGTCCGCAAGCTGGAGGCCGGCGGCACCTCGCTGGAGGAGTCGCTCGCGCTCTGGGAGCGCGGCGAGGAGCTGGCGAAGGTCTGCCGGCACTGGCTGGAGGGCGCGCGCGCCCGGCTGGACTCGGCGCTGGCGGCCCGGGAGGCGGCGGAAGCGGCCGACGGGGAGGGCCGCGGGGAGTGACCCGGGTTGCCCGCACAGGAAAGTAGTTGAAATTTCATCTACTTTTGTCCTACAGTCGGGTTACCGCATCACCTCCGTACAGAAGAAGGCTTACCGATGTCTCTCGTGCTCGACGCCGCTGCTCAGGACCTGCTGTTCCGCGAGGCCCGCACCGCCAACTCGTTCTCCGACGAGCCGGTGACCGACGAGCAGGTCCAGGCCATCTACGACCTGGTGAAGTACGGCCCGACCGCCTTCAACGGCACGCCGCTGCGCATCACCCTGGTC
>NZ_JZWV01000377.1 GCF_000966975.1 Streptomyces katrae
CCCTGGTCCGCTCGGCCGAGGCCCGCGAGCGCCTGGTGAACCTGATGTCGGACGGCAACAAGGCCAAGACGGCCGCCGCCCCGCTGGTCGCGATCCTCGCCGCGGACAACGAGTTCCACGAGGAGTTCGACACCCTCCTGCCGCACTACCCGGCGGTCAAGGGCTTCTTCACCGAGCGCCCGGCCCGTGAGGCCTTCGCCGCCCGCAACGCCATGCTGCAGGCCGCCTACTTCATCGTCGGCATCCGCGCCGCCGGCCTGGCCGCCGGCCCGATGACCGGTGCCGACCTCGAGGGCATCAGCAAGGAGTTCCTCGACGGCGACCACAGCGCGCTGATGGTCGTCAACATCGGCAAGCCCGGCGAGGGCGCCTGGCACGACCGCTCCCCGCGCCTGTCCTACGACGAGGTCATCACCACCGTCTGAGCCCCGGCACGACGGCACGGATGCGCGAAAAGGCCGCCCGCCCCGGTTTCCCCGGGGGCGGGCGGCCTTTCACGCGTATCGGAGGGGGGTCACCGGGTTTCTCCCAGGAGGCCCCGCCCCTCAGGGCGGGGAGGAATGGGTCCTCGGGGGGAGCCGCGTAGCGGCGGAGTTCGATGCGGATCTGTTCCGACCTGTGTTTTCTTCCGTTGTCAGTGATGCTTGCTAGGTTGCGGTCATGACGGTCGAGTCGTTAGCCGGGGGAGGGGCCGGGGTTGCCCGGTACACCTTCCGGCTGCGTGTGTCGTCCCCTGCGCTCGCGGCTCTGGAAGGGGAGTGGGCACGGTGCAGGTGGGTGTGGAACGAGTGCGCGGCGATGTCCCGCAAGGTCCACCTGGCGAACAAGACTTCCGTGGAGAAGGTGACGTGCGGGCCGTCGCAGCTGGACAAGCTGCTGACTGTGGCCCGCCGGTCGATGGGCTGGTTGCGTGAAGGCAGCTCGGTTCCTCAGCAGCAGGTCATCCGGGATTTCGCGAAGTCCCGGTCGAAGGCGCTGGCGGACATCAAGGCGAAGCTGCCGGTGCGGCAGCGGGCCGGGATGCCCCGCGTCAAGCGCAAACGGGAGGCCCGGCCGTCGCTGAACTACACCAGGCGGGGTTTCCGGCTGAAGGACGGCCGTCTGCATCTGGCGGGCGGGATCCTGCTTTCGGTGGTGTGGTCGCGGGAGCTTCCGTCGGCCCCGTCGTCGGTCCGGGTGTACCAGGACAGTCTCGGCCACTGGTACGCCTCGTTCGTCGTGACCGCTCCCAGCGAGCCGCTGCCCTCGACGGGCCGGGCCATCGGGATCGACTGGGGTGTGCGCGAGACCGCGACCACCACGTCCGACGCCCACGACCTGCCCCACGCCCGGCACGGGAAGAAGTCCGAGCAGCGCCTGGCCCGCTACCAGCGGATGATGGCCCGCCGCGCCACACCGAAGGGCCGGCCCGCGACCCGCGGATACGAGAAGGCCCGGCGGGCGGCGGCGAAGGTGTGCAAGAAGATCGCCCGACAGCGGCAGGACACAGCCCGCAAGTGGGCCAAGAGCGTCGTCCGTGACTTCGACACCCTCGCGGTGGAGGACTTCCGCCCGAAGTTCCTGGCGAAGAGCAGCATGGCCCGCACAGCAGCCGACGCCGCCATCGCGGCGACGAAGACCGCGCTGGTCGAGATGGCCCGCAAGCACGGCCGCATGATCCACCTGGTCAAACCCGCGCACACCACCATGGAGTGCGCACGGTGCGGAGCGAGAGCCAAGCACGCACTGCCCCTCTCGGGGAGAACGTACACGTGCGCCACGTGCGGAGCCATCTCGCCCAGGGACAAGAACTCCGCCCGCGTGATGCTCGTCCGGGCAGGTCTCAACCCGGCTAGTGCTGATCTTGTAAGACCCGCCGCCTGCCAGGTGTAGGGCGAAGTGAGCTAGGAATCCTCTCCCTTCAGGGAGGGGAGGAGTCAATGGCCCTGCTTGAACTCCAGCGCCGCCGCCATCGTGCCCAGCTGCTCGAAGGAGCCCGTACCGGTGACCACCGTGACGTGGCCCTGGTCCTGGCGCACCAGCGCGTCGTACTTCTCGCCGTCCCAGCGCTCCCACGCCCGGTCGCCGACCTGCTGGGTCTGCCCGGTGGGCGCGGCCTTCTGGGTGAGCTTCTCCAGGTTCTTCTTCGAGGCGTCCGAGGACTGCTCGACCGCCACGTACTGCTGCTGCGGGTCCAGGAACCCCAGGTGCCAGGCGTTGGCGTTCTTGCGCTCGAACGACACCGACGTCGCCCGCCACTGCTCCGGAAGGCCCACGGGGGCCGCCACCGGGTACGGGGCCGCACGCCGGGCCGTCAGGACCTCCACCCGGTAGTCGACCGTGCGCGTCGGGTCGGCTTTGTCGTCGTGCGGGATGAACATGTAGATACCCGCCACCACGACACCGATCACCGCCAGCGACCGGACCATGTCCCAGACCGTCTGCTTGCCTTTCATACCTGCCACCCCACCATCGTCCCGCATGGCCGTCGGCGATCACCGCCAGGGTCGGCGTGGCGGCCGGTACGGAGGGCGCGCGAGGGGCTCGCAGTGTCCGCTCAGCCGGACCGCTTGACCGATAATGCGCTCATAAGTGACCCGCTCTGCTCAATATGTCGACGAACCGATAGAGTTCCAGCACCCTCACACTCCCGGCCGTCGTCGTACAGAAAGGTGCGCTCCGATGACCGAGCACAACCTGCCGCCCCAGCTCGAAGTAGCCCCCGACTCGCCCGATCGCAACCTCGCCCTCGAACTCGTACGGGTCACCGAGGCTGCGGCGCTCGCCGCGGGCCGGTGGGTCGGCCGTGGCGACAAGCTCGGCGCCGACGGCGCCGCGGTCAACGCGATGCGGACCCTGATCTCCACCGTCTCGATGAACGGCGTCGTCGTCATCGGCGAGGGGGAGAAGGACGAAGCCCCGATGCTCTTCAACGGCGAGCGCGTCGGTGACGGCACCGGCGCCGAGGTCGACATCGCCGTGGACCCCATCGACGGCACCACCCTGAACGCCAAGGGCATGCCGAACGCCATCGCCGTCCTGGCCGCCGCCGACCGCGGCACCATGTTCGACCCGTCCGCGGTCTTCTACATGGACAAGCTGGTCACCGGCCCCGAGGCCGCCGACTTCGTCGACATCAACGCCCCCGTCTCGGTCAACATCCGCCGGGTCGCCAAGGCCAAGAGCATCGCCCCCGAGGACGTCACGGTCGTCATCCTGGACCGCCCCCGCCACGAGGGCATCGTCAAGGAGATCCGCGAGACCGGCGCCCGGATCAAGTTCATCTCCGACGGTGACGTCGCCGGCTCGGTCATGGCGGTGCGCGAGGGCACCGGCGTCGACCTGCTCATGGGCATCGGGACCTGCTCATGGGCATCGGCGGCACCCCCGAGGGCATCATCTCGGCCTGCGCCATAAAGTGCCTCGGCGGCACCATCCAGGGCAAGCTCTGGCCCAAGGACGAGGCCGAGCGCCAGAAGGCCATCGACGCGGGCCACGACCTCGACCGCGTCCTGACCACCAACGACCTGGTCTCCGGCGAGAACGTCTTCTTCGTCGCCACCGGCATCACGGACGGCGAGCTGCTGCGCGGCGTCCACTACCGCTCGGAGACGGCGACCACGTCCTCGCTGGTCATGCGCTCCAAGTCGGGCACGATCCGGCAGATCGACTCCACGCACCGCCTGTCGAAGCTGCGCGCCTACAGCGGCATCTCCCTGGACCGCGCCGAGTAGCGGCGGCCCGCGGCCGGTGACGGCAACGCCGAGGGGCGGTCCCCGTGCGGGGGACCGCCCCTCAGTCGTCTCCTGCGGCCTGCGCGCGGGCTCAGCCCGCCGCGGCGACCGGCCCGGCCGCGCCGGGCAGCAGCTCGGCGGCGCGGCGCCGCCTGCGGCCCAGCACCACCCGCCGCTCGGCGGCGGTCAGCCCGCCCCAGACCCCGTACGGCTCGGGCTGGAGCAGTGCGTGCTCCCGGCAGGCCACCATCACCGGACAGCGGGCGCAGACCCGCTTGGCGGCCTCCTCGCGGGCCAGCCGGGCCGCGGTCGGCTCCTTGGACGGCGCGAAGAACAGCCCCGCCTCGTCCCTGCGGCACACCGCCTCCGTGTGCCAGGGCCCGTCCTCCTCTTCCCTCGCCGCCACCCGTGGCTTCGGCACGGCGGCCGGGCACGGCGGCCGGGCGCGTCTGAAGACTCTGGACGGCGGCTGCCTGCGGGGACTGATGCGGCGGATGCGGCACGGTCTACTCCTGACGACGGATACGCGAGCGAGAGACGATGCACCTGTCCCTACCCGCTGCGCGTGCCCCTATGCACCGGTCACGGCGGGCCGGACGCGGTTCGTCCGAAACCCGCCCACCCGTCGGCCGTTCCGGCGGCGCGCTCAGCCGAGCCGCTTGCGCAGCTTGTCGGCGAGGTCGACCAGGCGGGCGCCTAGCCTGGGCCGGGCCTCGATGTTGCCGAGCACGGCCAGCCCGCGGACGATCACGACCGGGGCCTGCGGGTCGGCGGCGGCGCCGCCGCCGTGCACCTCGAAGTTGCCGAGGAGCCCGCTGCCGTAGCCGCGCAGGGTGACGTTCTCCGGGACCAGGACCTCTACGTTGCCGAGGACCGCGACCACGTTGAACTCGGTGACCTGCTGCTCGAACACCGCCTCGGTGAGGTCGATGGTGATGTCCCCCAGGACCGAGACCGCGCGGGTGTGCGCGCCGGGGCGCCAGCGGCCCTTGCGGGCGGAGCTGCTGCACACGGCGACCACGGACTCCACGGGGCCGGCTCCGGCGGGGGCGCCGGCCGGGGCGGCGGAGGGCTGGGCGGGGGCGGCGCCGGCCGGGAGGTCCCGTACGAGCGCCTGCAGCTCCCCCACCGTCTTGACCGCGTAGAGGGTGTCCAGGCGTTCGGAGTGTTCCTCGGCGGTCAGCCGGCCCTCCGCGAGGGCGTCGGAGAGGATCTGCGCGATCCGGTCCCGGTCGGCGTCGGAGGCGCGCAGCCCGCCGGGGGCCGGGGCCGCGGGGGCCGGGGCCGCGGGCGCGGGCGCGGCGGGAGCGGGGTCTGCGGCGGCGTCCGCGGGGTGCTTTTCCATGTCCACGTCGGCCAGCATAGCGAGACACGATAGATCGCGATAGTCGCCGGTGAGCCTTACCTCACAGACACGCCCGCGCCGGGAGGTTCTACGCTGGTTAGCCGCGCTGCCAAATCGGACGCCAGCGCTGTCTGCCGAGTGAGGATTGGCCACATGCCGGAGTTCGCGTACACCGACCTGCTGCCCTTGGGCGAGGACACCACCCCCTACCGGCTGGTGACCTCCGAGGGCGTCTCGACCTTCGAGGCCGACGGCCGTACGTTCCTCAAGGTCGAGCCGGAGGCGCTGCGCAAGCTCGCCGAGGAGGCCATCCACGACATCCAGCACTTCCTGCGCCCCGCGCACCTGGCCCAGCTGCGCCGCATCATCGACGACCCGGAGGCGAGCGCGAACGACAAGTTCGTCGCCCTCGACCTGCTGAAGAACGCCAACATCGCGGCGGCCGGCGTGCTGCCGATGTGCCAGGACACGGGCACGGCGATCGTCATGGGCAAGCGCGGCCAGAACGTCCTGACCGAGGGCGGCGACGAGGAAGCCCTCTCGCGCGGCATCTACGACGCCTACACCCGGCTGAACCTGCGGTACTCGCAGATGGCCCCGCTGACCATGTGGGAGGAGAAGAACACCGGCTCGAACCTGCCCGCGCAGATCGAGCTCTACGCGACCGACGGCGGCGCGTACAAGTTCCTCTTCATGGCCAAGGGCGGCGGCTCGGCAAACAAGTCCTTCCTCTACCAGGAGACCAAGGCGGTCCTCAACGAGGCCTCCATGATGAAGTTCCTGGAGGAGAAGATCCGTTCGCTCGGCACGGCGGCCTGCCCGCCGTACCACCTGGCGATCGTCGTCGGCGGCACCTCCGCCGAGCACGCGCTCAAGACCGCCAAGTACGCCTCCGCCCACTACCTGGACGAGCTCCCCCGCGAGGGCTCCGCGCTGGGCCACGGCTTCCGCGACGAGGCCCTGGAGCAGCAGGTCTTCGAGCTGACGCAGAAGATCGGCATCGGCGCCCAGTTCGGCGGCAAGTACTTCTGCCACGACGTCCGCGTGGTGCGCCTGCCCCGCCACGGCGCCTCCCTCCCGGTCGCCATCGCGGTGTCCTGCTCCGCCGACCGCCAGGCCGTCGCGAAGATCACCGCCGAGGGCGTCTTCCTGGAGCAGCTGGAGACCGACCCGGCGCGCTTCCTGCCGGAGACCACGGACGCGCACCTCGACGAGTCGGCCGACGTGGTCCGCATCGACCTGAACCAGCCGATGGACGAGATCCTCGCGACGCTGACCAAGCACCCGGTCAAGACCCGCCTCAGCCTCACCGGACCCCTGGTCGTGGCCCGCGACATCGCGCACGCCAAGATCAAGGAGCGGCTGGACGCGGGCGAGGGCATGCCGCAGTACCTCAAGGACCACCCGGTGTACTACGCCGGCCCGGCCAAGACCCCCGAGGGCTACGCGTCCGGCTCCTTCGGCCCGACCACGGCCGGCCGCATGGACTCCTACGTCGAGCAGTTCCAGGCGGCGGGCGGCTCCAAGGTGATGCTGGCCAAGGGCAACCGCTCGCAGCAGGTGACCGACGCGTGCGGCGCGCACGGCGGCTTCTACCTCGGCTCCATCGGCGGCCCGGCGGCGCGCCTGGCGCAGGACTGCATCAAGAAGGTCGAGGTCCTGGAGTACGAGGAGCTCGGCATGGAGGCGGTCTGGAAGATCGAGGTCGAGGACTTCCCGGCCTTCATCGTCGTCGACGACAAGGGGAACGACTTCTTCCAGAACCCGGCCCCGGAGCCCACGTTCACCCACATCCCGGTGCGCGGCCCCGGCCTGTAGCCCGAGGTGTCGAGGGCGCCTCCCCCGTGTGGGGGAGGCGCCCTCACGCATGTCGGACCAGCGGCAGACGCCGCGGCCGGGGGCTTCCGGCGAGGCTGTTCCCACCACGGAAACGGCCCGCCCACCAAGGGAGTCCACCATGAAGAACCGTACGCGCGCCCTCGCCCTGGCCGGCTCGGCCGCCCTCGTCGCCACCCTCGTCGGGGCCGCCCCGGCACCGGCCGCGCCCGCCGCGCCAAAGGTGGCTTCGGTGCACGGCGCGGGGACGATCTCCTATCCGTACGTGCCCAAGGAGCACGACATCCGCTTCACGGTCGACGCGGAGCAGGTCCCCTGGAGCAGGCCGTTCCCGGCGCAGGGCGGGGAGCAGGGCATGCCGGTCGACGCGCGCGGCAAGGTGACGGTGTACCACGCCATGCCCGACCAGAACTTCACCGGCGTCGCCGAGGCGCAGGTGGACTGCGTGGTCACCGGCGGGAGGACGGCCGTGATCACGGCGGTGGTGACCTCCTCGAACGTCGGCTGGGAGGGGAAGCGGATCGGGATCAGCGTCCAGGACGGCGAGCACGGCGCCCCGGACCGGGTCGGCTTCTCCTGGGGCATCGCCAACGTGGACGTGCAGCCGGACGGGACGGTGGCGGAGCCCCACGTGGGCACCTGTATGGCCCCGGCGCCCTTCACGGAGGTGGTCAAGGGCGGCTTCAAGGTCACCCCGGCTCCCCTGGCGCCGCGCCCCGCGAAGCCGTGACGCGGGCCCGGGC
>NZ_JZWV01001864.1 GCF_000966975.1 Streptomyces katrae
GGGGGGTGGCGGTGTGGAGGTGGGCGTCGAGGCCCAGGGCGGTTGTGGTGGTCGTGCCCGTGGCGTCGAGGACCGATGCGGGGGCGCCCGCGAAGAGCATGCGGGACTCCGTCCACGCCGGGGGGCCGCCCAGGGTGGTCGTGGAGACCGTGCCCGATTCGGCGCGGCCCGTCAGGAGGCGGCCCGCGACGCCGATCGCGCCGT
>NZ_JZWV01001865.1 GCF_000966975.1 Streptomyces katrae
GAATCAGCGACCCTTCGGGGTCGTCGGGGGGCGGCAGACCGGGCAGCCGGGCCCCCAGAGTGGCCTTCGGGGCCGCCCCCACGCGACAGATCGCTACGCGCTTCTCTTTTCTCGGCGTCTGCGGCCCGTCTGGGGCTGATACCTGCAGCAAAGGACGCCGAGATGGCCCTCCGGGGCCGGGGGGCGCGACAGATCGCTACGCGC
>NZ_JZWV01001866.1 GCF_000966975.1 Streptomyces katrae
GGACGGCGCCTCCAACGGCCTCACCGCACCCAGCGGCCGCGCCCAGCAACTCGTCATCCGCCAGGCCCTCGCCAACGCCGGCCTGACCACCGCCGACGTCGACGCCGTCGAGGGACACGGCACCGGCACCCGCCTGGGCGACCCCATCGAGGCCTCCGCCCTGCTCGCCACCTACGGGCGGGAACGCGGCGCCGGCCGCCCCCT
>NZ_JZWV01001867.1 GCF_000966975.1 Streptomyces katrae
TGGCCTGGCGCAAGGCCAGGTCGCGCTCGGCCTGCTCGCGGCGCTTGGCCAGGTGGGTCTCGAAGTCCGCGGCGGCCTGGGCGGCCTTGGCGCGAGTCTCCTCGAAGAGGGCGTCCGCCTGCTCGCGCTTGGCCTGGACCTCCCTCTGGGCCTCTGCCCGGGCGGCCGTCACGTCGCGCGTGACCCGGTCCCGCAGTTCCGCG
>NZ_JZWV01001868.1 GCF_000966975.1 Streptomyces katrae
AACGTAGAGGCTGACCACGGGCGCGACGTCCCGGAGGGCGAACTCGACGACGGCCGCCATGCCGGTCTCGGAGTGCCCGCGGCCGCGGAACTCGGGGGCCACCCAGACGCCCTGGATCTGGCAGGCCTCGGCGGTGGCGGCGCCGATCTCGGCCTTGAAGACGACCTTGCCGTTCTCCACCCGGGCGAAGGAGCGGCCGCTGT
>NZ_JZWV01001869.1 GCF_000966975.1 Streptomyces katrae
GGCCGGGGGCGGGGACGGGGTGGGGTGTCGTCCGGGGCTAAAACGAGATGACTTCGGCGCCCTGTACCGACCCACACCAGTGATCCGGATCGGAGCGCCGAACATCGAAGCCCGCCCCGGACGACACCCCACCCCGGCACCGACCCCGGCCACCCCCGACCCCGCAACCGCCCGGCCAGGGCAACGGCAACCGCACCGACCCC
>NZ_JZWV01001870.1 GCF_000966975.1 Streptomyces katrae
GGCAGCCGAAGTCCAAGCGCTTGGTGATCCGCTGGACGCCTGCCACCACCAACAGCGGCTACAAGGTCTACGGATCGACTACCGAGCCGACCAAAGCCAAACCCGGCCGCCTCATGATGACCACCGACGGTGCCGCCACGGGGGCCACCATCATGCTCAGATCCGGCAGCCTGACACCCGCCCAGGTCCGGTACGTCGTCGTG
>NZ_JZWV01001871.1 GCF_000966975.1 Streptomyces katrae
GAGCTGGGCGGAGCGCCCGGGCTGGCCGAACTGCTGGACGCCGGCACCTTCGAGGCGATCCTCGCCCTGCTGCCCGAGCAGGCGGCGGAGCCCTCCGCCGCGGCCCCGGTCCCGGCTCCGGCCCCGGCCCCGGTCCCGGCTCCGGCCCCGGCCCCGGCTCCGGCCCCGGCCCCGGCTCCGGCTCCGGATGCGGTTCCGGCT
>NZ_JZWV01001872.1 GCF_000966975.1 Streptomyces katrae
GCCGGCATCCGCGCCGGCTCCGGCTCCGGCTCCGGCTCCGGCTCCGGCTCCGGCGAACCACGCTCCCACCGGTTCCGGCCGGCCCGCAGGCTCTGCCGGCTCCGGCCGGGCCGCACGCTCCTACCGCCGACCCCAACGGCCCCGCATGCTCCGGCATCCGCGCCGGCATCCGCGCCGGCTCCGGCTCCGGCTCCGGCTCCC
>NZ_JZWV01001873.1 GCF_000966975.1 Streptomyces katrae
GACTCTCGCAGATTCGGAGGTCAGGTCGACGAGCGGCTCGTAGCCGAAGGCTTCCGCGAACTGATTGGCCCGCACCAGTCCGGCGCGGATCGCATCGACCTTCTGGTCGGTGCGGTTAGAGACCTCGCCCAGAGTGGCCGCGGATTCCTCTGCCCGGGTGGCCAGGAAATCCAGTGCGGCGCGGACCTCGATTGGAAGCT
>NZ_JZWV01000047.1 GCF_000966975.1 Streptomyces katrae
GGAGAGACCCCTCCGGGCCGCCTCCCGGCCTCACGGGCCCCGGCCGGCGCCGCTGAGCCCCCGCACCCCGGCCCGTAACACGCGCCCGCACCCCGCGTAACACCCCACCCGCACCCTGGCCCGTATGCACAGCACCCAGGCGGTCACCGCCACCCACTGCCCCTACTGCGCCCTGCAGTGCGGCATGAACCTCCGGCCGCACACCGACGGCGTCGCGGTCGAGGAGCGGGCCGACTTCCCCGTCAACCGCGGGGCCCTGTGCGGCAAGGGCCGCACCGCCCCCGCGGTGCTCTCCTCCCGGGTGCGCCTCACCGAACCGCTCGTCCGCTCCCGGCCCGGCGGCCCGCTCGTCCCGGCCGGCTGGGACGAGGCCCTCGACGCCGTCGCCGCCGGCCTCACCGCCACCCGCCGCACCCACGGCCCCGACGCGGTCGGCGTCTTCGGCGGCGGCGGGCTCACCAACGAGAAGGCGTACGCCCTCGGCAAGTTCGCCCGCGTCGCCCTCGGCACCTCCCAGATCGACTACAACGGCCGCTTCTGCATGTCCTCGGCCGCCGCCGCCCACCAGCGCGCCTTCGGCCTGGACCGCGGACTCCCCTTCCCCCTGGAGGACGTCCCCCGCACCGGCTGCGTGATCCTCGTCGGCTCCAACCCCGCCGAGACCATGCCCCCCGCCCTGCGCTACCTCACCGAACTCAAGGCGAACGGCGGCACGCTGATCGTCGTCGACCCCCGACGCACCCGCACCGCCGAACTGGCCGACCTGCACCTGGCCCCCCGCCCCGGCACCGACCTCGCCCTGGCCCTCGGCCTGCTGCACCTCGTCGTCGCCGAGGGCCGCACCGACCCGGAGTTCATCGCCGCCCGCACCACCGGCTGGGAGGACGCCCGGGCCGCCGCCATGGCCCACTGGCCCGAACACGTCGAGCGGATCACCGGAGTCCCGGTCCCCCGGCTGCGCCGCGCCGCCGAGCTGTTCTGCGCACCCGAATCCGCCATGGTCCTCACCGCCCGCGGCCCCGAACAGCAGGCCAAGGGCACCGACACCGTCGGCGCGTGGATCAACCTCTGCCTCGCCACCGGCCGGGCCGGCCGCCCGCTCTCCGGCTACGGCTGCCTCACCGGCCAGGGCAACGGCCAGGGCGGCCGCGAGCACGGCCAGAAGGCCGACCAGCTCCCCGGCTACCGCAAGCTCACCGACCCCGCCGCCCGGGAACACGTCGCCCGGGTCTGGGGCGTCGGACCCGACACCCTGCCCGGCCCCGGCCGCAGCGCCTACGAACTCCTCGACGCCCTTGGCGGCGAGGTCAAGGCGCTCCTCCTCATGGGCTCCAACCCGCTCGTCTCCGCACCCCGCGCCGCCCACGTCGAGGAACGCATCCGCTCCCTGGACTTCCTCGCCGTCGCCGACGTCGTCCTCTCCGAGACCGCCGCCCTCGCGGACGTGGTCCTGCCCGTCACCCAGTGGGCGGAGGAGACCGGCACCACCACCAGCCTGGAAGGCCGCGTCCTGCTGCGCCGCCGGGCCCTCACCCCGCCCCCCGGCGTCCGCAGCGACCTGGAGGTCCTGCACGGGCTCGCCCGCCGCCTCGGCCGGGAGAAGGGCTTCCCCACCGACCCCGAGGAGGTCTTCGCCGAACTGCGCCGCGCCTCCGCGGGCGGCCCCGCCGACTACTCCGGCATCTCCTACGAGCGCATCACCGCCGAACAGGGCGTCTTCTGGCCCTGCCCCGAGGGCTCCCCGGGAACCCCCCGGCTGTTCCTGGACCGCTTCGCCACCGAGGACGGCCGGGCCCGCTTCGCACCCGTCGCCCACCGCGAGGCCGCCGAGACCCCCGACGCCGACTACCCCCTGCTGCTCACCACGGGCCGGGTGGTCGCCCAGTACCAGTCCGGGGCGCAGACCCGCCGCGTACCCGAGCTCAACGAGGCCGCCCCCGGCCCGTTCGTGGAGCTCCACCCGCGCCTCGCCGCCCGCCTCGGGGTGGCCGAC
>NZ_JZWV01000048.1 GCF_000966975.1 Streptomyces katrae
GACGGCGCCCCGCTGGCCGTCACCTCGCGCCGCGGCCGGGCGGTGGCCCCGGCCCGGATCACCGACGCCATCAGGGCGGACACCGTGTTCATGCCCTTCCACTGGTACGGGGAGGGCCGAGCCAACACCCTCACCAACCCCGCCCTGGACCCCGTCTCCCGGATGCCGGAGTTCAAGGTCTGCGCCGTCCGCGTGGAGCCCGTCTGACCGCGTGCGCCGCCGGACCATCTCTTGCCGCACTCTTGGGGCCCGCTTTGGGGAGCCTCACAGCTGTCGCAACTAGCGTTCCGCGCATGTCACTCCGACCCCCGAACGCCCTTCCCGTGCTCCCCTACCGCAAGCCCACCCGCGGCCGCGACTACTGGGTGCTGGACGACGTACTGCCCGACGTGGACGCCGTACGCGAACGCTGTCTGGCCAAGGACGACTGGGTCCAGGGCGCCCCGCACAAGCCCGAGCCCTGGCCCGGCCTGCGCGCCATGCCCGCCCTGGAGCCGGCCGAACTCGCCCACGTGGAGAAGCTGGTGAGGCAGGCCACCGGGGCGAAGCGGATCTGGGCCGAGGACCCCGCCGGAGCCGGCACCTTCAACCACAACTGCGTGCAGGTCGTCGGCGAGGGGGAGTGCGAGTCCCGCCCGCACACCGACTCCCGCACCCTGTGCCGCTACGCCGCCGTGCTCTACCTGACCCCCGGCATACCCAAGGACTGCGGCACCAGCTTCTACCGGCAGAGCCTCCCCGGCGGGGTCCTCGGCGGCAACCAGGTCCTCGCCCCGCACAACAACCTCGTCGACGCCCTCGGCACCCGCTTCGTCCCCGAGGACTCCTTCACCGAGGACCTCCGCGTCCCCCACCGCTACAACCGCCTCCTGCTCTACTCCGCCAACCTGATCCACAGCGCCACCGGCTACTGGGGCACCACCCTCGAGGACAAGCGGATGACGGCCGTCTTCTTCTGGATGGCCTGATCCGGAGCCACGGCCCGGCACGGGCGGCCCCGATCGTCTCGGACATGAGTCCGATCCGCATCGGGGTTGCCGCCGGGGGGTAACCATCCGGTCACGCAGCGGGCCCAGAAAGTGCCCGCACGCCCCTCGTGGCGGCGATGTGTCGTACCCCACACTGAGGTGCGGTGCCACCGTCCTCGGAGCCCCTGGAGGTCGCCCCCGTGCAGACCCGGACCCTGACCGTGAACGTGAGCCACCCCGCCGGCAGCCCGTTCCACGCCGGTGAAGTCGCAACCGCAGAGGCCGAGGCCGAGGCCGTGGACGAGACCCCAGACGCCGCACACGAAGCCGCCGAGCACGACGGGGACGACGGACCCGAGGTGCTCGAACTCATCGAACAGCCCGCCCGGCAGCCCGGCCGCGACCCCGCCGGCCCGGCCGGCGGCGGCCCCTCCGCCGACCTCTTCCGCCAGTACCTGCGCGAGATAGGCAGGATCCCGCTCCTCACCGCCGCGGAAGAGGTGGAACTCGCCCGGCGGGTGGAAGCGGGACTCTTCGCCGAGGAGAAGCTCGGCGGCGC
>NZ_JZWV01000049.1 GCF_000966975.1 Streptomyces katrae
GGCGCCACCGACCTCGACTCCCAGCTCGCCGTCGACCTCGACAAACTCGTCGTCATGGGCCGGATGGCCAAACGCCGGCTCATCGAGTCCAACCTGCGCCTCGTCGTCTCCGTCGCCAAACGCTACGTCGGCCGCGGCCTCACCATGCTCGACCTGGTCCAGGAAGGGAACCTCGGACTGATCCGGGCCGTGGAGAAGTTCGACTACGCCCGCGGCTACAAGTTCTCCACCTACGCCACCTGGTGGATCCGCCAGGCGATGTCACGGGCCCTCGCCGACCAGGCCCGTACCATCCGCGTCCCCGTCCACGTCGTCGAGCTCATCAACCGCGTCGTCCGCGTCCAGCGCCGCATGCTCCAGGAACGCGGCTACGAACCCACCGCCGAAGAGGTCGCCGTCCACCTGGAACTGACCCCCGAACGGGTCCTCGAAGTACTGCGCCTCGCCCAGGAACCGGTCTCCCTGCACGCCCCCGTCGGCGAGGAGGAGGACGTCGCGCTCGGCGACCTCATCGAGGACGGCGACGCCGCCTCCCCCATGGAGTCCGCCGCCTTCTTCCTGCTGCGCGAACACCTCGAAGCCGTCCTGTCGACCCTCGGCGAACGCGAACGCAAGGTCGTCCAGCTCCGCTACGGGCTCGCCGACGGCCGCCCGCGCACCCTGGAGGAGATCGGCCGGATCTTCGGCGTCACCCGGGAGCGGATCCGCCAGATCGAGTCCAAGACCCTCGCCAAGCTCCGCGACCACGCCTTCGCGGACCAGCTGCGCGGCTACCTCGACTGACCGCACCGCACCGCACCGCAACGCGAAGGGGGCGCCCCGGAGGACGCCCCCACGCGCTCACGCGCCAACAGTCGGTCAGTCGACCTCGGCCACCGCCTGCGCGAACTGCGCCGCGTACAGCCGCGCGTACGCACCCTCCGCGGCCAGCAGCTCCGAGTGCGAGCCCTGCTCCACGATCGAGCCGTTCTCCATCACCAGGATCACGTCGGCGTCCCGGATCGTGGAGAGCCGGTGCGCGATCACGAAGGACGTACGGCCGTGCGCCAGGCGCGCCATCGCCTTCTGGATCAGCACCTCGGTACGGGTGTCCACCGAGCTCGTCGCCTCGTCGAGGACCAGGATCACCGGGTCCGACAGGAACGCCCGGGCGATGGTGATCAGCTGCTTCTCGCCCGCGCTGACGCCCGCGCCCTCGTCGTCGAGCACCGTGTCGTAGCCGTCGGGGAGCGTACGGACGAACCGGTCCGCGTGCGCCGCCCGCGCGGCCTCCTCGATCTCGGCGCGCGTGACCTCGCGCGAGGCGCCGTACGCGATGTTCTCCGCGATGGTCCCGCCGAACAGCCAGGTGTCCTGCAGGACCATGCCGATCCCGGAACGCAGCTCCTCACGGGTCATCTTCGCGATGTCCACCCCGTCGAGGGCGATCTCGCCACCGGTGACCTCGTAGAACCGCATCAGCAGGTTGACCAGCGTGGTCTTGCCCGCGCCCGTCGGGCCGACGATCGCGACCGTCTGCCCCGGCTCCACCCGCAGCGACAGGTTCTCGATGAGCGGCTTGTCCGGCTCGTAGCGGAAGGCCACCTTGTCCAGGACGACCTGCCCGCGCAGCTCCTGCGGACGCTCCGGGACCTCCGCGTCCGGCTCCTGCTCGGGCGCGTCCATCAGCTCGTACACCCGCTCCGCCGAGGCGACGCCGGACTGCACCAGGTTCGCCATCGAGGCCACCTGCGTCAGCG
Source organism: Streptomyces katrae (assembly GCF_000966975.1). Taxonomy (GTDB): domain Bacteria; phylum Actinomycetota; class Actinomycetes; order Streptomycetales; family Streptomycetaceae; genus Streptomyces; species Streptomyces katrae. The sequence goes on from NZ_JZWV01000049.1 coordinate 1,740, forward strand.
GCATCGAGAACTGGCGCGAGTACTGGATGAACGCCTGCACGTCACCGATCGAGAGGGTGCCCGAGGCCACCCGCAGCCCGCCGACGACCGCCACCAGCACGTAGTTGATGTTCGAGATGAAGAACATCACCGGCTGCATGATGCCGCTGACCAGCTGCGCCTTGAACGAGGCCCGGTACAGCTCCTCGTTCTGCTCGGCGAAGACCTCCGCGGACTCCTTCTGCCGCCCGAAGACCTTCACCAGCGCGTGGCCGGAGTACATCTCCTCGACGTGGGCGTTCAGCGCGCCGGTGCTCTTCCACTGCGCCACGAACTGCGGCTGCGACCTCTTGCCGATCTTCGCCGCCACCACCATGGCCACCGGCACCGTCGCCAGCGCGACCAGCGCCAGCAGCGGGGAGATCCAGAACATCATCGCCAGCACGCCGACGATCGTCAGCAGCGAGTTCATCAGCTGACCCAGCGTCTGCTGGAGGGTCTGCCCGATGTTGTCGATGTCGTTCGTCGCCCGGCTCAGCACCTCGCCGCGCTTCTGCTGGTCGAAGTACGACAGCGGCAGCCGCGACAGCTTCGCCTGGAGCTCCTCGCGCATCCGGAACACCATGCCGTTCTGCACGAGGTTGGACAGCCTCGTCGCGACCAGCATCAGCACCGCCGCCCCGCCGAAGACCGCCAGCGCCCACAGGGCCACGACCCCGACGGCGCCGAAGTCGATGCCTTGGCCCGGAGTGAAGTCGGTGCTCGCCAGCATGTCGGCCATGCCGCCGTGCCCCTGGGACCGCAGCCCCTCCAGCGCCTGCTCCTTGGTCAGGCCCTCCGGCATCTCCCGGCCCACGATGCCCGCGAACACCAGGTCCGTGGCCTCGCCCAGGATCTTCGGCCCGACCACCGAACAGCCGACGCTGCCGACCACGGCCGCGACCATGCCCCACAGCTTCGCCTTGTCCTGCGCCAGCTGCCCCAGCAGCCGCTTGCCCGACCCCTTGAAGTCCATGGACCTCTGGGGCGAGCCCATCATCATCCGTCCTCCGGGCCCGCTCATGCGGCCTCCGCCTCCGTCAGCTGGGAGAGCACGATCTCCCGGTAGGTCTCGTTGCCGGCCATCAGCTCGTGGTGGCGGCCCTCGCCGACCACCTGGCCCTCGTCGAGGACGATGATCCGGTCGGCGTCGCGGATCGTGGAGACCCGCTGGGCGACGATGACCACCGTCGCCTCCTCCGTCTCACGGGCCAGCGCCGCGCGCAGAGCCGCGTCCGTCGCGTAGTCCAGGGCCGAGAAGGAGTCGTCGAACAGGTAGATCTCGGGGCGCTGCACGAGCGTGCGGGCGATCGCCAGACGCTGGCGCTGGCCGCCGGAGACGTTCGTGCCGCCCTGGGTGATGGGCGCCTCCAGGCCGCCCTCCAGCGCGGAGACGAACTCCTTGGCCTGGGCCACCTCCAGGGCCTGCCACAGCTCCTCGTCCGTCGCGTCCGGGCGCCCGTAGCGCAGGTTGGAGGCGACGGTCCCGGAGAACAGGTACGGCTTCTGCGGGACCATGCCGACCGTCCTGGCCAGCAGCTGCGGGTCCAGCCGGCGCACGTCCTCGCCGTCGACGAGCACCTCGCCGCCGGTCGCGTCGAACAGCCGGGGCACCAGGCCCAGCAGCGTGGACTTCCCGCTGCCGGTGGACCCGATCACCGCCGTGGTCTCGCCGGGGCGGGCCACCAGGTCCACCCCGCGCAGCACCGGCGCCTCCGCGCCCGGGTAGTGGAAGTCGGCGCCGCGCAGCTCCAGCTGCCCGCGCAGGGACACCGTGCGCACCGGGTCCACAGGCGGGACCACGCTGGACTCGGTGTCCAGGACCTCCTGGATGCGCTCGGCGCACACCTCGGCGCGCGGCACCATCATGAACATGAAGGTGGCCATCATCACGGCCATCACGATCTGCATCAGGTAGGCGAGGAAGGCCGTCAGCTGGCCGATCTCCATCTCCCGGCCGTCCACGCGCATCGCGCCGAACCAGATGACCGCCACGCTGGAGATGTTCACGACCAGCAGCACGACGGGGAACATCAGCGCGAGGAGCCGCCCCGAGGCCAGCGAGACACGGGTCAGCTCGGTGTTCGCCCCGCGGAAGCGCTCCTCCTCGTAGCCGTCGCGGACGAAGGCGCGGATCACCCGGTTGCCGGTGATCTGCTCGCGCAGCACCCGGTTGACCACGTCGAGGCGCTCCTGCATCAGACGGAACAGGGGACGCGTCTTCCAGACGATCGCGCCGACCGAGACGCCCAGCACCGGGACCACGGCGAGCAGCACGCCCGACAGCTTCACGTCCAGGGAGAGCGCCATGGCGATCCCGCCCACGCACATGATCGGCGCCGAGACCATCAGCGTGAACGTCAGCAGCGCCAGCATCTGCACCTGCTGGACGTCGTTGGTCGTCCGGGTGATCAGCGATGGCGCGCCGAACTGGCCCAGCTCGCGGGCGGAGAAGCTCTGCACCCGGTCGAAGACGGCGGCACGGATGTCGCGGCCCAGCGCGGCGGCGGTCCGCGCACCGAAGTAGACGGCCCCGACGTTGCAGACGAGCTGGACGAGCGAGACGCCGAGCATCAGCGCGCCGAAGCGCAGGATGTATCCCGTGTCACCGGTGACGACACCCTTGTCGATGATGTCGGCGTTGAGCGTGGGCAGGTAGAGGCTCGCACTGGTCTGCAGGAGTTGCAGCAGCACCAGTGCGGCGATGGGTTTGCGGTGCGGACGCAGGTAAGTCCGCAGGAGTCGTATGAGCACGCGCAGGCTCCGGTAGGCAAGATCGAGGGGTTCACCCCATCCTGCGGCAACCGGAGGCTTGATCCCTACCGCTTTTCGCAAAGCCGGGACAAAAGGAGTAGGCCTCTTCGTGCCAAGGTCCCCTTGCTGCCAGCATTCGCGCCCGCAAGGGGTTGCGCAGCGGGCGCGTCTTCTGTCCCGTACGCCTCAGAAGGCCCCGGGGTGCAGCTGCTCCCGCGTGGTGACGTACTGCTGGCGCACCGCCTGCCAGGCCGCGAACTCCTCGCCCGGCTCGAAGACCTGAGCGGCCGGGGCCGGCCACAGCGGGGGCGTGTTCGGGGCGAGCGTGCCCTGTTGCGCCCCCAGCGCCCAGGCCGCCTGCCGGGCCGCGCCCAGCGCCGCGTAGTCCGCCGGGGCGGGCACGACGACCTGGGTCCCGAACAGCCCCGGAGCGGCGGCCTGCACGGCGGGCAGCTCGGCGACCGCGCCCAGCAGGAACACCCGCCGGATCCCCACGCCCCGGTGCCGCAGCACGTCCAGGGCGTCCACCAGCCCGCACAGCATCCCCTCGAACGCGGCCCGCGCCAGGTGCTCCGGCTTCATCGAGTCCCGGCGCAGCCCCGACAGGGTCCCGGCGGAGTGCGGCAGGTGCGGGGTGCGTTCCCCCTCCAGGTACGGCAGGAGCACGAGCCCGTGGGCACCCGGCGTGGACTTCAGCGCGAGCGCGCTCAGCCCCTCCAGGTCGGTGCCCAGCATGTCGGCGGTGCCGCGCAGGGTCCGTACGGCGTTGGAGGTGTTCACCACCGGCAGGTGCATGCCGCCGGCGTCGGCGAGGGCGGTGATCAGCCCGCCCGGCTCGGCGAGGGCCTCGTGGTGCACGGCCATCACGGAGCCGGTGGCCCCCAGCGAGACCACCGCGTCCCCCGGACCCAGGCCCAGCCCGAGCACGGCCGCCGTGGTCTCGCCGGTCCCGGCGGAGATCAGCAGTCCCTCCGGGGTCATCCCGGCGGCGTCGCACGGGCCGAGCACCTCGGGCAGCAGGGCCTGGTGCCCGAGCGCCAGCTCGACCAGGTCCGGCCGGTAGGAGCCGGTGGCCGCCGACCAGTACCCGGTCCCGGAGGCGTCGGCCCGGTCGGTGGTGCGGCGCGCGGGCCGGCCGAGCAGCTGCCAGACGAGCCAGTCGTGCGGGGACATCAGCACCGCTACCCGGCGCGCGGCCTCGGGGTCGGTACGGGCCAGCCAGGCGAGTTTCACCACCGGCTGCGCGGGGTGCGGGACCGAGCCCACGGCCGCCGTCCAGGCGGCCTTGCCGCCGAGCGCCTCGACCAGGTCCGCCGCGGCGACCTGCCCGCGCCGGTCGTTGCCGACCAGGGCGGGCCGGACCGGCCCGCCCTGTGCGTCCAGTGCCAGCAGGCCGCGCCGCGCGGAGACCCCGATGGCCTGGACGCCCTCCAGCAGCCCGCCGCCGGCGGCCTCGCCGAGGGAGAGCAGCCAGGCCTGCGGGTCGGTCTCGTGGGGGAGCGTCTCTCCGGCGGGCTGTGGATGGGGCGCGTACCCCTGGCGCAGCACGGCACCGGTGTCCGTGTCACAGACGACGATGCGAGTGAAGGTGGAAGAGCTGTCCAGCCCGGCGACTATCCCCATGCGGAGAATTCTGCCCCACCGGTTACCCGTCCCAGGAGACTCAGGTGTTGCTGGTTCCCCACTCGTCCTCGTAGCCCTGCCCCCGCTCCCGCAGCCCGGGCACCCGTCGCGCGACGGAGGACGGCAGCACGTCGCCGACCTTGTTCCCGACGGCGGTGACCGCCTTCCCCGCGAACGCCCGCCCGTTCTGCCCGGCCGTCTCGGCGGCGTTGCGCACCACCGGGTTCTGCGCGACCCGCCGGGCGGACTTCTTCATCGCCTCGTACCGCTCGCGTCCGGCGGCCGTCCCCACCACGTAGCCGATGGCCACCCCGGTGAGGAACGTGACCTTGTACCGCATGCCTGCCACCCTTCGTCGTGTCGGTGCCCGGCCGGCTGGCGATACCGATTGGCGGAGCACCCCCCTGCTTGCGCTAATCTATGACTCGCAACGGGCGCTCGCCCCCCGGCAAGGCCGGAGGTGGGCCGTTCGTGGCACCGCAGCAATCCCCTGTAGC
>NZ_JZWV01000050.1 GCF_000966975.1 Streptomyces katrae
CCCCTGTAGCTCAATTGGCAGAGCAGCCGGCTGTTAACCGGCAGGTTACTGGTTCGAGTCCAGTCGGGGGAGCGCGGTCCCCTGTAGCTCAATTGGCAGAGCAGCCGGCTGTTAACCGGCAGGTTACTGGTTCGAGTCCAGTCGGGGGAGCAGGAGAGGGAAGAGGACCCGGTCGGGTCCTCTTTCTTTTTGCCCCGGACCGGGAACCGGGCAGCGCTCAGCGCGGTCTCTCTGAACATGCGAAGCCGATCATGCGGGGCATCCGAAGCAGGAGATCGTATGAGCGGCTATGCTGCGGCAGACGGCGCGCACACATGTACGCGCCACGCCGTGAAGGGGCGGTAGCTCAGCCGGTTAGAGCAGCGGACTCATAATCCGTCGGCCGTGGGTTCGAGTCCCACCCGCCCCACCGCAAGCCGCAGGTGCAGAAACGATCGCACCTGCGGCTCCGGCGTTTTACGGGGACGTTTCGAGCGGGCAGCGCTGCCGTGGCCGGGGCCGCCCGGCAGGGGCGGTCAGGATTTCTCCGTCTCCTCCACCAGGTGGCGCAGCACGTCCGTCAGGTCCTGGCGGCGGGCGAAGGCCGCCCGCTGGCGGGCCGCGCCCGAGCCGTCGCGCAGCAGCCCGCCCAGGGTGTTCGCCGCGTGGTCCAGGTCGCCGGCGGCGGCCAGGTCCGGGGCGACCAGGTCGAGCAGGGCCTCCGCCAGGTCGGCCGCGGGGAGTTCGGCGCCCGTGTACGGGTCCAGGCCGAAGCCCTCCAGGCCGTCGTGCGCCGCCCGCCAGCGCGCCAGGCGCAGCACGTCGTCCCGTACGGGCGGATCGGGCCGCTGCTCCGCGATCTGGCGCAGCGCCGAGGAGACCAGGGCGCGGCCCAGCTCCGCCTGGAGCACGGCCGTGTCGATGTCCGGGGACATGTCGGGCGCCCGGATCTCGAGCGTGGGCCAGTTCCCGGAGGGGCGGAGGTCCCAGTAGACCATCTTGGTGTCCAGCGCGGCCCCGGAGCCGAGCAGGGTCTGCACCGAGCGCCGGAAGTGGGCCGTGGACGGGAAGTGCGGGGGCGGCCCCGCCGAGGGCCAGCCCGACCAGGCCATCGCCCGCCAGCTGGAGTGGCCGGTGTCACGGCCGCCCCAGAAGGGGGAATTGGCCGCCAGCGCGATCAGCGTGGGCAGCCAGGGGCGGACCCGGTTGGACACCGCCACCGCCGTGTCCACGTCGAGGGTGCCGATGTGGATGTGGCGGCCGCAGCTGACCAGGGTGTCGGTCAGCGCACCGAACCGGCGGTGCTGCTCCCGCTGGCGCGGCTCGTCGTCGGTCAGGTGCAGCGGCCCTTCGACCGCCACGACGGGCGAGGGGGCGGCCAGCAGCCGGCAGCCGTGCTCCCGGGCCGCCGCCGCGAGGGTCCGCCGCAGGGCGGCCAGCTCCTCGCGCAGGGTGATCGCCGAGTCGGCGACCGGGGTGGAGATCTCCACCTGGTACCGGGTCCCCTCGGGGTGCAACTGCTGGGGGAGTCCGGCCGCGGTGGCCAGGACGCGCGGCGCGGCCGGGACCACCCGTAACGTGCGGTCGTCGACGAGCAGGAACTCCTCCTCGACCCCGACCGTGAGGGGGGTGGTGACACCGCTCGCGGTGTGCAGGCTGTGGCCCGCGGGGCCGGTGTCACTGGTGCTCGTGGTGCTGTTGCCAGGATCGATCACTACGCCTCCCTGGACATGCGAGTCTTTCATCATGGGCCGAACAGACGGTCAGGAGGCAACGCCGATCCGGTCAAATGTCGGGTGATAATGGCGAGTTAGCGGCAAGCCCGACCCCGCCCTGAAACGCCCGGTCCGGGTGGGTCGTACGTTGCGCGTGGGTGAACGCTCTCCGGACTCCAGGGACGCCCTAGACAGGGGTGGTTAGCATCCCGTGTGACTGGTACTGCCTCCCCGCCCCGACCGAAGCGACGCGTGTTCGCCGATCTGACCCCGCTGCGCACCTCCGCCCACTACCGGCGGCTCTGGGTGGGCGGCACCATCTCCTGGATGGGCCAGGCCATGACGGCCCTGGCCATCTCCCTCCAGGTCTACGAGATCACCGGCTCCAGCTTCTCCGTCGGCCTCGTCGGCCTCTTCTCGCTCGTCCCCCTCGTCGTCTTCGGCCTGTACGGCGGCGCCATCGCCGACACCGTGGACCGGCGCAAGCTCGGCCTTCACAGCCAGATCGGGCTGACCGTGCTGTCCTCCGGTCTGGCCGCCGCGGCACTGCTCGAGTACCACCGGGTCTGGCTGCTGTACACCGTCGTCGCCCTCCAGGCCGTCTGCGGGGCGCTGAACGGACCGGCCCGCTCGGCCATGATCCCCAAGCTGCTGCCGCCCGAGCAGCTGCCCGCCGCCAACGCGCTGGGCTCCGTCACCATGACCTCCGGGACCATGCTGGGCCCGGTGCTGGGCGGCCTGATCGTCGGCTGGTGGGGTTACCAGGCGGCCTATCTGATCGACGCCGTGACCTTCATCGCCGCCCTGTACGCCATGTGGCGGCTGCCCGCGATGCTGCCGGAGGGGCGCACGGGCCGGGCCTCGGTGATGGACGGGCTGCGTTTCCTCGGCACCAGGCCCAACCTGCGGATGAACTTCTTCTCCGACATGGCCGCGATGATCTTCGCCCAGCCGAAGGCGCTGTTCCCCGCCATCGCCGTCCTCTGGTACGGCGGCGACGCCAAGACCGTCGGCATGCTGGTCGCCGCCCCCGCCGTGGGCGCGCTGCTCGGTGGGGTGTTCTCCGGGTGGCAGGGGCGGATCCGGCGGCACGGGCTGGCGATCCTGCTGTCCGTCGCGGCATGGGGGCTGGCCATCGCCGTGTTCGGGATGACCCGCAACCTCTGGCTGGGGCTGTTCTTCCTCGCGCTGGCCGGATGCGCCGACACCATCTCGATGGTGTTCCGCTCCACGATGATGCAGACCGCGACCCCGGACGGGATGCGGGGCCGGCTCCAGGGCGTGTACATCGTGGTCGTCGCCGGCGGACCCCGGCTCGGGGACTTCCTGGCCGGCACGGTCGCCGACCTCACCTCCCCGGCCGTCGCCATCACGGGCGGCGGGCTGGCCTGCGTGGTCGTGCTGGCGCTGCTGGCCGCGCGGTGGCGCTCGTTCGCCCGGTACGACTCGCGGTCGCCGCAGGCTTAGGGGGGCCGGCCCCGCTCGCGACGCCGGCGAACTCCCTCGGCGGATCACCCGGCCGCACCGGGTGGACGTACGGCTTCCGGCGCGGCGGCGCCAGGGCCCACGATCCCCCGGGCCACGCCCAGGTCGACCAGGTCCTGGGGGCGGATGCGGAGCTGGTCCGCCGTGGCGGGGGCCTCCTCGGGCGGGCGCTTGAGGATGGCCGCCGCCAGCTCGGGGGCGATCACGGAGAAGTAGCTGTCCGGGGTCACCCAGGTGTTCCCGGGGGCCGCCAGGGCGAGCGCCCCTCCCGAGCCGCCCTCGCCGATCAGCAGGGTCGTCACCGGGACGGTGGCCGCCGCGACCGCCGCGAAGCAGTCCGCGATGGCCGGGCCGGCGCCCGCGTGCTCGGCGGCGGCGTCGTTGGCCGCGCCCGGGGTGTCGACCAGGGTGAGCACCGGCACGCCGAGCCGGTCCGCGAGGCGGATCACGCGGGCGGCCGTACGGTAGCCCGCCGGGCGGGTGGCGGTGCCGCACTGGGCGGCGTACGCCACCGCCCGGCCCTCCCGCAGCCCGAACCCGCACAGCATCCCGGGGTCGGCGGCCCCGGCCCGGTCCCCGCGCAGCGGCAGCCGCAGCCCGAAGTACGCGTCCAGGTAAGCCTCCGCGCGGGGCGGTCGGGGCGCCGGGCCAGCCGGACGGCGTCCCAGCCGGTCGGCGGGGCGTGACGCCGCCCAGGGCGGCCGGGGGTTCGACCGGAACGGCGTCGCGGGGCGCGGCCAGCACCCGCAGCCAGTCCCCGACCGTCGCCGGAAGCTCCGCCGGGGGGACGACGGCGTCGACGTGCCCGGCCTCGTACTGCCCCTCGGCGGTGTAGGCCGCCGGATCGGCACCGGCCGGCCGCACCCGGGACCCGGCGAAGCCGACCTGCGCCCCGGGCAGCGCCAGCACCACGTCGGCCCCCGCCCCGAGGGTGGCCCACCCGCCACCGGTGGTGGGGTCGCGCAGCACCGCGATCTGCGGGAGCCCGGCGGCCCGGGTCAGCACGCACTGCCGGGCCACGCGCTGGAGCTGCGCCAGCGCGAGCATCCCCTCCTGCATGCGGGAGCCGCCGGTGGCGATCAGGGAGACCAGCGGCAGCCGGCGCTCACGGGCGTACGCGTACGCGGCTTCCAGCCGGTCACCGGTACGCCGGCCGAGGCTGCCGCCGAGGAATCCGAACTCGAAGGAGACGACGACCGCTTCGAACCCGCCGACCCGGGCGGCCCCGGTGACCACGGACTCCCGCTCCCCGGTCCGCGCGGTCGCCCGGGCCCGCGAGGCGTCGTACCCCTCCCAGCCGAGCGGCCCGTCGTCGTCGGGATACTCCGCCCTGGGGGCGGGCAGCTCCACGAAGCTCCCGGGGTCGGTCAGGGCGGCGATGGCGGCACGGGCCGAGAGACGGGTCGTCACCCGGCCAGCGTAGGCGGTGGGGGCCGTGTAGCCGTCGTCCGAGACCGTCAGGCGGACGCGGGAGGGGGTGGCGTCGACCTCGACCTCGATCGCCGTGACCTCGCGGCGGCGGTGGGCGGCTGCCAGGGCGCTGCGGAGGGTGGCCAGGAGGGCATCCGTCACGCGGTCCGGGAGCAGGGCGTCCACCGCGCCCGCGAAGTGGACCGAGGGTTGGAAGCCCAGGAGGACGGCCGCCCCGCCGGTTTCGCGCAGGACCCGGCCGCGGAACGTCGTCGGGGCGTCCGTGGGGGGCTGCTGGAGGGCGAAGATGGCCGTGCGGACCTCCTGGATGGTGGAGTCCAGCTCGTCCACGGCCCGGCTCAGCTCGTCGCCGACGTCCGCCACGTCCCCCGACGGGGCGTTCGAGGAGCGCCGCCTGGTGCTCTCCAGCATCATCTCCGTCGCGAACAGCCGCTGGACCACCAGGTCGTGCAGGTCGCGGGCGATGCGGTCGCGGTCCTCGTACACGGCGAGCTGCTCGCGGTCGTGCTGCGCGTCGGCCAGGACCAGTGCCAGTGCCGCCTGGGAGGCGAACTGGGAGGCCAGGAGCCGGTCCACCGCGTCGTAGGGGCGTCCGCCCCGGGCCCTGGGCAGGGCGAGGGTGCCGATCAGCTGGCCGCCGCTCTGGAGCGGCAGCATCATGCTCGGTCCGAAGCGCTTGCGCACGTGCGTGGTCATCCGGGGGTCGGTCGCCGAGTCCTCTATGAAGACGGGTTCTCCGCCCAGCAGTTGCACCAGGACCGGTGAACCGGGGGCGATCGTCGTACCGATCAGGTCGCGGGGGTCGCCGTGCGTGGAGGCGGCCACGATCTCCATGCCGCCCTCCGGGGTCGGCTGCAGCACCACCCCGGCCGCCGCGTCCGCGAGCAGCCGGGCCCGTTCGGCCACGCACATCAGGGCGTCGGCCGCCGGCCGCCCCGCGAGCAGGGTGGTGGTGACGGCGGCCGCGCCCTCGATCCAGCGCTCCCGGCGGCGGGCCGTCTCGTACAGCCGGGCGTTGCCGATCGCTATCCCGGCCTGCGAGGCCAGGACCCGCATCAGTGCGAGGTCCTCGTCCGTGAAGGGGCCGCCGCCGCGCTTCTCGGTGAGGTAGAGGTTTCCGAAGACCTCGGTGTGGACCCTGATCGGCACGCCCAGGAAGCTGCGCATGGGCGGGTGCCCGGGCGGGAAGCCGGCCGAGCGGGGGTCCTGGGTGAGGTCGTCCAGCCGCAGTGGCCGGGGGTCGGTGATCAGCGCGCCGAGCACGCCGCTGCGGCCGTCGGGCAGCCGGGGGATCGCGGCCCGTTCGGCCTCGGTCATCCCGGCGGTGAACAGCCGGGTCAGCCGGCCGCGCTCGGGGTCGACGACCCCGAGCGCGCCGTAGCGGGCCCCGCACAGGTCGGTGGCGGAGTCCACGACGTGCTGGAGGGTGGCCTGGAGCTCCAGCTCCGAGCCGACGCTGAGGACGGCGTCGAGCAGCACCGGAAGGCTGGACGGCGCCCCGCCGGCCCCGAGGCCGCCCATCCCGCCAGGCTCCTCGCCCGCCCCGGTGCCGGCAGGCTCCCGTGTCATTCGGCCAGCGGGTTGAGGACCATCGGGGCGATCTTCCCTTCGAGCATCGCGCCGAGACCCAGTACGGCGCACACGTCGGGCCGTTCCGCGATGGCCACGGGCATTCCGGTGGAATCCCGCAGCATCTGGTCCAGCCCCGGCAGCAGGGCGCTGCCGCCCACCATCATGATCCCCCGGTCCGTCAGGTCCGCGACCAGGTCCGGCGGGCAGTCGCGCAGCACCCTGCCGATGCCGTCGAGGACGGCCGTCAGCGGGGTGTGGATGGCGTCGCGCACGGCGGCGGTGTCCACGTGCACGGAGCGGGCCAGTCCGGTGGCCACGTCGCGGCCGTGGATCAGGGTGGAGGCGGGGCCCTCCGGGGTGATGCCGTTGCCGTGGAGGGCCAGCTGGAGGGGGCGGACGGCCTGGGTCGGCAGCATCAGCTCGTGGGCGTGGCGCAGGTGCTGGACCACCGCGTGGTCGATGGCCTCGCCGCCGACGGGGATCCGCTGGGCGGTGACGATCGAGCCGAGGGAGAGCACCGCGACCTGGGTGGCCGCCGCCCCGCACACCATGATCATCGTCGCGGTCGGCTGCTCCACGGGCAGGCCGCAGCCGACGGCCGCCGCGATCAGGGTGTCGACCAGTTCGACGCGTCGTGCCCCCAGCCCGACCATCGTCTCGACGGCCGCGCGCTGTGCCAGCGGGTCGGCGTCGTGCGGGGTGCAGCAGGCGGCGCGCAGCCGGGGCTTGCGGCGCAGGGCGCGGCGGAGCTTCTCGCCGAGGAGGTGACGCAGCATCCGCTGGGCCATCTCGATGTCGACGACGGTGCCGCCGGAGACGGGGCGGACGACGCGGATGTAGTCGGGCGTGCGGCCCGTCATCCGTTCGGCGAAGGTGCCGACGGCGATGAGGGCGCCGGTGCGGGTGTTGACGGCGGCGACGCTGGGCTCGTCGACGACCAGTCCGGCGCCCTTCACGTAGACGCGGGTCCTCGCGGCCCCCAGGTCGACGGCGACGTGGCAGCGGCGCAACTGCTCAAGACTGACGGTCACGGCAGGTCCTCCCGAGAGCGCTTGGTGCAGAAGGGGACCGGCGGACGCCGGTCACAATTCATATCTTCTCGGGTCTATGGGGCATATCGCCCGCTGGAATGCTCCGGCTGGGGCGTGCCGTACGGGGCGGGAGTGCTGCACGGGGGTGGATTTCTGTACCGACAGGCAGCACCATGCGCGCACCATCCGCGCTACCCGTGCGTAACAAGGTAAAGGGGACCCGATGCTGACGCCCCGCCAGAAAGTCCTGGCGCTCCTGACCCTCTGCGCCACCCTTCTCGCACCCGTCCCGGCCCACGCCGCGGCTGCCGGGCGGGCCGCCGCACCGGCTGCCGGAGCCGTCGCCGGGCCGGGCGCCGGACCGGCT
>NZ_JZWV01000051.1 GCF_000966975.1 Streptomyces katrae
CGGACCGGCTGCCGCGCCGATCGCCGGGCCGATCGCCGCCCGCAATCCGGTGGTCTTCGTCCACGGTTACAACGCCGACCCCGGCGTCTGGGGTTCCCTGCGCGAGGCCCTGCGGGCCGACGGGTACGCGGACTCCGAGCTCTTCTCCTTCGGCTACGACACCCACCAGTCCGTCAACGAGGTGCTCTCCGGCCGCCTCGCCGCCCACGTGGACGAGGTCCGCCGGCAGACCGGCGCGGCCCGGGTGGACATCGTGGGCCACTCCTTCGGCTCGCTCGTCAGCCGCTGGTACGTCAAGTACGGCGGCGGCACGGCGGCCGTCGACCACTGGGTCTCGCTGGCCGGCCCCAACCACGGGACCTCCACCGCCTGGGCCTGCGCCCTGTGGGACCAGGCCTGCCGCGACATGACCCCGGGCTCCTACGTGGTGAAGAACCTCGCCTCCGGCGACGAGACCCCCGGCACGGTGAAGTACGCGACCTTCTGGTCGGACTGCGACGAGGTGGTCAACCCCGACAGCAGCGTCCCGCTCTCCGGGGCCCTGAACACGCCGGTCGGCTGCCTGAAGCACAACGACCTGCTGGGGGACGGGGCCACCTCGGCCGGAGTCCGGGCCTTCCTGCGCTCCTAGGCCT
>NZ_JZWV01000052.1 GCF_000966975.1 Streptomyces katrae
TTCCTGCGCTCCTAGGCCCCCGGCACCCCCGCCCCCGGCACCCCGGCCTCCTCCGCCGGCTGCACCCGTTGGAGCAGGCCGTACGTGAACTCCGCCACCAGGGGCCGCCCCGACGCGGTGAACGCGAGCCGCCAGCGCGTCGGCGCGGTGCCCTCCATCGGCCGGGCCGGCGCGAAGGCCCGGGCCACCTCGTCCACCGTCGCCGACCAGGGCCGCAGGTCCGCGTCCGTCTCCAGTACGGGCCCGCGCGCGCCCGGAGCCCGTACCAGCCACTCGTTCCACACCGCCCCGTCCGGCGCGGCCAGCACCTCGAAGCGCAGCTCCGGCCAGAGCGGCACCGGCCACAGCAGCGCCTCGCACTCCAGGTCCCCGATCCGCCGGCGCTCCGCCGACTCCGGCGGCCCGAGCACCGACCGGTAGCGCGCCAGCGCCCCGCGCGAGCGGGGGGAACGCACCATGGCCTGCCAGCGCCGGTTGGCCTCCCGCTGCTCGGCGTGGCTGGCGCCCAGCCGCAGCCGGGCCGCCTCCGCGAGGTCGGGCTGGAAGTCCGCCATCCTGCGCAGCAGCACCAGCTGGAAGGCGCCCGGCCCGAAGGCTCCCGGGCGGCCCGGATTCGGGGTCGCGGTCATGGAGCCCACGATTCCACACAGGATCCTCACGCTCCCGGAATACTTATGTTGCCGGGGACCGCATAGCCTGCGGGCGCCATGAACTACTTCTGCCCCGCCTGTCAGAGGCACCTCAACGGCGCGCTCGCGTGTGCCGGGTGCGGAACGCCGGCCGAGTATCTGGTGGCCGCCGCGCCCGGCGCGCCGGCCCAGGGCCCCGAGCCGCAGCCCGCGCTGGCCGAGGTGTTCGCGGACTCCCTCGTCGTGCTCACCGCCCCCCACGAGGGCCGCGCCGGTACGCGCAAGCGCGCGGCCTCCCGCCGCAGACGCGGGCGGACCGCCCTGGCCGTCGGCCTGGGACTGGTGCTGGCGACCGGGGGCTCGATCGCCGTGGCCCGGATCGCGGGCGACGACGGCGGGGTCGACCGGGCCGACCGGGTGGAGCTCACCGACGGCGGGCCCAAGCAGCCCGACGCCCTGCCCAGCGAGGCCCCGGCCGCACCCTCCGCCCTGCCGAAGGCCGCGGGCGGGGCGGCGAAGACGGCCCGGCCCAGCGGTAGCCCGAGCACCTCGGCGCAGCCGAGCCCGAGCGGGAGCGCCTCCGCCCCGACGGGGACGCCTTCGCAGAAAGGTTCCGGCGGAGGGGCATCCGTAAATCCGACCGGAGCGGGGCAGCCCGGGG
>NZ_JZWV01000053.1 GCF_000966975.1 Streptomyces katrae
GAGCGGGGCAGCCCGGGGTGCCCGGAAGCTCCGGCACGGCGAATCCGGGCAAGCCCGGGAAGCCGAAGCCGACGCCCACGCCGACCAAGAGCTGCGTGTTCCTGTTCTTCGGCTGCTCCTGAGGTTCCCCGGCCGCAGCCGGGGTTCCGGCTACTCCTGGGGCGGGCGGGCGGGCCGGTCCCGCCGGCCCGTCCGCTCAGCCCAGCATCCGCTTGAGGAGGTCCCGCAGGGACGTGCGTTCCTCCGCCGAGAGGCCGGCCAGCGGCTCGCGCGCGAAGTCCAGCGACTCGCGCAGCCGCTCCGCCGTCTCGGCGCCCTCCTCGGTGGGCGCGGCCAGCTTCACCCGGCGGTCGGCCGGGTCCGGGCGGCGTTCGACCAGGCCGCGGGTTTCGAGCCGGTCGATGATGCCGGTGACGTTGGAGGGCTCGCAGCGCAGCTTCTGCGCGATGCGGCGCATGGGCAGCGGCTCCAGCGACAGCAGCGTCAGGACCTTCGCCTGGGCGCCGGTGAGCTGGTGGCGGGCGGCCGCCTCCTCGTACTCCATGTGGTAGCGGGCCACGACGTCGCCGATGAGCTCGACGACCTCGACGGTCACTGGGTCTGCGCGACGACTGGGCATGGGACCAGCGTACCCATTTGCTTGACAACATGAAATATCCAGGAGCATGGTTGTTTCAGGACGTGAAGCATTCCGCTTCCCGTCCGCCTTCCCCTCCCCCTTCCTGGAGCCCCTCATGTCTCAGATCCCCGCCGTCAGCCGCGAGTGGCACCTCGTCCGCCGTCCGCAGGGCTGGCCCGTGGCCGAGGACTTCGCCCTCCGTGAGGTGCCCGTGTCCGCCGAGCCCGGCGAGGGCCGGATCCTGGTCCGCAACCTCCACATGTCGGTGGACCCGTACATGCGCGGCCGTATGAACGACACCAAGTCCTACATCCCGCCCTTCCAGCTCGACGAGCCGATGCAGGGCGGTGCGGTCGGCGAGGTCGTCGCCTCCAACGCCGAGGGCTTCGAGGTCGGCGACCACGTCCTGCACATGCTGGGCTGGCGCGAGTACGCCGAGCTCGACGCGAAGCACGCCACCAAGGTCGACGGCTCCCTCGCCCCGCTCTCCGCCTACCTCGGCGTCCTCGGCATGCCGGGCCTCACCGCCTACGCGGGCCTCTTCGAGGTCGCCTCCTTCAAGGAGGGCGACTCCGTCTTCGTCTCCGGTGCGGCGGGCGCGGTCGGCAGCCTCGTCGGCCAGTTCGCGAAGATCAAGGGCGCCTCCCGGGTGATCGGCTCCGCCGGCTCGGACGAGAAGGTGACCCTCCTCACCGAGAAGTACGGCTTCGACGCCGCCTTCAACTACAAGAACGGCCCCGTCGCGCAGCAGCTCAAGGAGGCCGCCCCCGACGGCATCGACGTCTACTTCGACAACGTCGGCGGCGACCACCTGGAGGCCGCCATCTCCGAGATGAACCCGCACGGCCGCGCCACCCTGTGCGGTGCGATCGCCGGCTACAACGAGACCGAGCCCGCCCCCGGCCCGCGCAACCTCACCCTCGTCATCGGCAAGCGCCTGCGCCTCCAGGGCATCCTGGTCGGCGACCACGCCGCCCTCCAGTCGCAGTTCGTCAAGGACGTGGCCGGCTGGCTGGCCTCCGGCGAGCTCCGCTACGACGAGACGGTCGTCGAGGGCGTGGAGAACGCGACCGACGCCTTCCTCGGAATGCTGCGCGGTGAGAACACCGGAAAGATGATCGTTACGTTCACCCGTTAGGCTCACTCCGTACCGTCGCGATCGTGGGCGCGAGTCGCGGCGACTATCTGGAGGATTCGCTTTCATGTCCATCACCCAGTCCGACGTCGCGTACACGGCCGTCGCCACCGCCGAGAACGGCCGTGACGGCCGCGTCGCCACCAACGACGGCCGGCTCGACGTCATCGTGAACCCGCCGAAGGAGCTCGGCGGCAGCGGCGCCGGCACCAACCCGGAGCAGCTGTTCGCCGCCGGCTACAGCGCCTGCTTCCAGGGCGCCCTCAGCGTCGTGGCCCGCAACGAGAACGTCGACGTCAGCGGCTCCACCGTGACCGCCGAGGTCGGCATCGGCAAGAACGACGAGGGCTTCGGCATCATCGTGAAGCTCACCGCCTCGATCCCGAACGTGGACGCCGCCGTGGCGAAGGACCTGGTCGAGAAGGCCGACCAGGTCTGCCCGTACTCGAAGGCGACCCGCGGCAACATCACGGTCGAGCTGAACGTCGCCTGACGCTCGCGCCGCAGCTCGTGAAGGCCGCACCCCCTCAGGGGGGTGCGGCCTTCGCCGTAAACTGGCCACATGCGTGATCTTGCGGGGGGTTTCCGGTACCTGTGGGCCGGACAGAGATGGGTGTTCGGCAACGGCCGCTGGCTGGGCTTCGGCCTGCTGCCGGGCCTGGTCTCGCTGGTGCTCTACGGCGCCGCGCTGACCGGCCTCTTCTACGGGGCCGACGACTTCACCGTCTGGGCGACGCCCTTCGCCTCGGACTGGTCCTCGCCCTGGCTCGGGATCTTCCGCGGGTTCCTGACCGCCGTGGTCGTCTCCCTCGGGCTCTTCCTCTCGGTGATCACCTTCACGGCGGTGACCCTGCTGGTCGGCCAGCCCTTCTACGAGTCCCTCTCGGAGCAGGTCGACCGCACCGAGGGCGGTGAGGTCCCGGAGTCGGGGCGCTCGTTCTGGGAGGACCTGTGGATCTCCGCCCGGGACAGCCTGCGGCTGCTGGTGCGGGTGCTGCTGTACGGGATCCTGCTCTTCGCCCTCGGGTTCATCCCGGTGGTCGGGCAGACGGTGGTCCCGGCCATCGGCTTCTGCGTCTCGGGCTTCTTCCTCACCCAGGAGCTCACCTCCGTCGCCCTCCAGCGGCGCCGGGTGGACCTGGACGAGCAGCTCGTCCTGCTGCGGGGGCGGCGTGCGACGGCCCTCGGGTTCGGGGTGCCGCTGGTGCTGCTGTTCCTGATCCCGCTGGTCGCGGTCTTCCTGATGCCGGGCGCGGTGGCCGGCGCGACCCTGCTGGCGCGGGACCTGGTGGGGGACGACGCCGAGGCCTCCGAGGGCGGGGACGCGGACGGGCGGGACGCCGCCCAGGCCCAGGCGGGGCCGTACGGAGCTCCCGGTCAGGCGGGGCCGTACGGAGCTCCCGGGCCCTACGGCGGCCCCGGGCAGTCCCACGGCCAGGGCTACGGCGGCCCCGGGCAGTCCCACGGCCAGGGCTACGCCCAGGCCCCGGGCCAGGCTTACCCGCCGGCGCCCGGGCAGGGCTACGGCGGCCAGGGCTACGCCCCCGCTCCCGGGCAGGGCTACGGGCAGCAGGCTCCGGGCCAAGGGCCCGCGTACGGCCGGCCGTCGGGCTACGGCCAGGGTGCGGGGCAGGCCCCGGCGTACGGTCAGGGTCCCGGCTACGGTCAGGGCCCCGGCCCCGGGCAGGCCCCCGGGCAGGGGCAGGACCCCGGGCAGGGGCAGCCGTACGGGTACCCCCCTGTCTCCGGTCACGACCCGCGGTCGTACTCCTGACGCGGGGGCCCGGCCGGGTCAGTGCCCGGGGGTGTCGCGGCGCAGGAGGGTGATCGCTCCCACCGTGTCCTCGGCCGCGTGGGCGGCCGGGTCGGCTTCCAGGCGTTCGCGCATCAGGCGCAGGTACGGGTCGATCAGCTCGGTGCTGACCCCCTGGTCGGCGGCGGTGCGCAGCAGCGTGCCGCTGGCCGCGACCTGCATCGCGAGGTTGGAGACCACCCCGGTGGTGAAGTCCCGGGAGGTCAGCCGTTCGGCGGCGTTCCCGACGAAGAAGCCCATCGCGCCCAGCCACTCCGACAGCAGCGGGGCCAGGTCCTTCGGGGCGATGTCCTCGCCCTCGATCAGCGCGTACGCGTGCGAGATCCCGGCGAACAGCCCGTACATCGCACTCAGCAGGGCCACGTCGTGCAGGGCCGCGTGGCCCGGGTCCTCGCCGACGAAGCGGGCGCCGGCCGGGACCTCCAGGGTGGTGCGGTGGGTTCCTGGGCCCACGCGGCCCGGGCGCGGCCCTCGGCGGCCGTGCCGGTGGTGAGGTTGACCAGGTCCTTGCCGGTCAGGTCGACCCCGTCCAGCACGGAGCCGATGCTCGCGTCGTCCAGCAGGCAGAGCACGATCAGGGTGTTCGCGGAGGCTGCCGCGGCGGGGGTGGCGGCGACGGCCGCGCCCTCGGCGGCCAGGGCCTCGGCCTTGGCGGGGGTGCGGTTCCAGACGGTCAGGGGGTGTCCGGCGCCGAGCCAGGTGCGGGCGAGGGCGGTGCCCATGTCGCCGAGGCCGAGCAGGGTGAGCGGGCGGTGCGCGGTGGCGTTGTCGGTCATGGCGTTTAGCCTGGTGGCAGGCTGACGGGTGCTCAAGTACGCACTTCGGAGTGGGTGCTTACCCCGAGGTGAGCGAGCAGGTGGGAGGGGTGGGCGGGATGGCGTCGACGCGCAGGCCGGGGGCGGACCACTGCGGGATCGCCGCGGCGATGACGGTGATCGACGGCAAGTGGAAGGTGTCGATCCTGTGGGAGCTGGAGCAGTGCCCGGGCCGCCGGTTCGGTGAGCTGCGCCGGCTGGTCCCGGGCGTCTCGGAGAAGGTCCTCGCGGCGCAGCTGCGCGAGCTGGAGGCCGACGGCATAGTCCACCGCGAGGTCTTCGACGAGGTCCCGCCGCGCGTGGAGTACTCCCTGACCCCGCTCGGCCAGGAGCTGAACGGGGCCCTGGAGTCCCTGGGGGAGTGGGGCGCCAAGCACCTGCTCCCGGACTCGGCCTAGGCAGCCGGGACGTCCGCCGTGGTGACGGTCTGGGTGTGGGCGTCCGCCTCGGCCAGGAGGGTGCCGTCGGGGGCCCAGACGGCCGCGCCGCCGCAGCCGGTCCAGGGGCCGGCCGGGCCGACGTGGTTGGCGAGGACGACGTAGAGGCCGTGTTCCTTCGCCATGGCCGGGTAGACGGTGGCGCGTTCCGTGATGCCGCCGCCCGTGCCGTAGAGGGAGCCGGCGAGGTGGACGCGGCAGCCGTCGGCCGCGCCCCGGGCGGGCAGGTCCGGGAAGTGGTTGTCGAAGCAGACGCCCAGGGAGAAGCGGATGCCGCCCAGTTCGAAGCGGCCGTCCGTGGTGCCCGGGGTGAAGGCGCCCTGTTCGTGCTGGTAGAGGTGCTGCTTGGCGTAGGTGGTGAGGTGCGCGCCGTCCGCGTCGTAGACCAGGGTGGCGATGGCGGGCAGCGGGTGCGGGGTGCGCAGGGCGACGTTGACGGCGACCGCGGTGCCGGCCGAGCGCAGCCCGTCCAGGCGGGGGTCGTCGGCGCCGGACATCCACAGCGAGGGGTCCGCGGTGAGGGCCTCCAGCTCGTAGCCGGTGAGCGTGAGTTCGGGGAAGACCACGAGCTCCGCGCCCTCGTTCCGGGCCCGTGCGGCGAGGGCGGTGGCGTGGGCGGCGTTGGCGGTGACGTCGGCGGGTATGCAGGTCAGCTGTGCGGCGGCGATCTTCATGGGGCTCAGGATGCCAGGGAGGGAGAGGTGGCGCCGGGGAGCTCGCCGCGGCGGCGTACGAGGGCCAGTTCGACCAGGTTGAGGCCGGTCACCACGGCGGTCAGCAGCGCGAGCGCCGCCAGCGAGGGCAGCAGCACGGCCGCGGGGAGCAGGAGCAGGACGACGACGGCGGCCGTCAGCCGGGTCACCGACCACGAGCGGAAGAGGTGCCAGCGGGTGTACCCGAAGGTGGCGAGGAAGAGGGCGCAGCCCCCGTGGAGGAGGGCGGCGACGCCGAGCGGGAGCCGGGCGCCGGGGTGGGCCACGGCCTCGGCCATGCCGACGGCGACGGCGATGATCGAGGCGATCAGCGAGAGGTGCCCGTACGAGAGGACCTGCCGGGCCACGTCGGCCCGTACGGCGGCGGTCTCCAGCCCGTGCCGGACGGCGTCGGCGGCGAGGTGGAAGTACACCCACCACAGGCCGCAGACCAGGGCGAAGGCCACGGCGACGGCGGCCAGCGAGCCGCGGTCCAGCTCGGGGGCGGAGGCCACGGGGGCGCCGACGGCCACGATCGACTCGCCCAGCGCGATCATCACGAACAGGCCGAACCGCTCGGCGAGATGGCCCGAGTCGAAGTCCAGCCGGACCATGTTGCGGCGGGTCAGCCGGGGCGCGGCCAGGTCCACGGCGGCGGCCAGCGCCCACAGCCAGATCCGGGCGCTGCCGTCGAGGAAGGCGCCGGCCAGCAGCAGCGGGCCGCTGATCAGCACCGACAGGGTCACCGGGGTGAGGCGCAGGCGGCGGCTGCGGCCGTGTGCGAGGGCGGCGAGCACCAGGCGGGCGCCGAAGTAGGCGCCGGCCAGGAGCGGCCCGCGGTCCCCGAAGGCGTCGGGCAGGGCCAGGGCCATCAGCAGGCCGCACAGCCCGGCCGCGAAGAGGCCGAGCCGGTTCAGCGGCCGGTCGGCGTCATGGGTGTTGGCGTGGACGGTGTTGCCCACCCAGACCCAGTAGACGGGTACGAACACGATCAGGGCCCGGCCGGTGCCGGCCCAGCCGTGGTCGTGGTGCAGCAGCGCCGAGACCTGGGTCACGGCGAAGACCAGCACCAGGTCGAAGAACAGCTCCGACCAGGTGACCTTCTTCTCCCGCTCTTCCGGCTCCTCCCGCCCTGCCGGCTCCCGCTCTTCCGCCTTCGCCGGCGCCTGCGGCTCCATGTCGTGTCCCCCCGCTCGAAGTCCGGGGGAAAGGATGCCCGGTGGCGGTGGGCCGCTACGCGCCGGGGCCCCGCAGCAGCGTCAGGAAGGAGCGGAACGCGGCGGGCATGTCCACCGATTCCGGGGCGAGCAGCCACTGGTACTGCAGCCCGTCCATGACGGCCGTCAGCAGCGGAGCGGCCTGTTCCGGGGTGAGGCCGGAAGGGAGGAGCTCGCCGAACTCGGCGCGCAGCAGGGCGGCCATCTCGCCGCGGACCTGGGCGTAGCGCTCGGTGAAGAAGGCGCGGGCGGGGTGGCCTTCGGTGACGCTCTCGCCGAGCAGGGCCGAGAAGGTCTGCACGATGCCGGGGCGCATGGCGTTGTACTCCACCAGGGCGGCCAGCAGGTCCAGGCGCCAGGTCTCGGCGGAGGCGCGGGAGCCGCCGCCGGTGTCCCAGCGGTCGCGCTCCTCCAGGACCGCGACGAGCAGGGCCTCCTTGGTCGGGAAGTAGTGCAGCAGGCCCTGCTGGGTGAGGCCCACGCGCTCGGCGACGGACCCCAGGGACGCGCCCCGGTAGCCGCGTTCCGCGATCACCTCCAGCGCCGCTCGGACGATCTCGCCGCGGCGCTCCTCGCTCTTCGCCCTGACCATCGCCCCGCGACACCCCTTCCGATCGGACCCGCCCGGCAGTCGTACGACCGTACGCCATCCGTACATCACGAAAAGATTACAAGACTTACCGGTCTACAGGGAAAGGGTCCACCATGGGCACACCGCACCGCACCCACAGAGCGAGGAGGCACGGCCGTGACCGCTGCCGATCAGGTCCCGGACGAGCGCACGCGCGAGCAGCTCCGCGAGGACGCCGTGGAGGCCGCCCTGGACAAGCTGGACCTCGACGCCAAGACCCGGCTGCTCGCCGGCCAGGACATGTGGTCCCTGCCAGCCCTCGCGGAGATCGGGCTGGGCTCCCTGGTCATGTCCGACGGGCCCATCGGCGTCCGGGGCGTGCGCTGGACCGCCGACGACCCCTCGGTCGCCCTGCCCTCCCCGACCGCGCTCGCCGCCTCCTGGGACCCGGCCCTGGCCCGCCGGGCCGGCCGGCTGCTGGCCCAGGAGGCCCGCCGCAAGGGCGTCCACGTCCTCCTCGCCCCCACCGTCAACCTCCACCGCTCCCCGCTCGGCGGCCGCCACTTCGAGTGCTACTCCGAGGACCCGTACCTGACCGGAGCCATCGGCACCGGATACGTCCGGGGCGTCCAGGACGGCGGCGTCGGCACCACCGTCAAGCACTTCACCGGCAACGACGCCGAGACCGAGCGCTTCACCGTCGACTGCGCCATCGGCGCGCGCCCGCTGCGCGAGCTCTACCTGGCGCCCTTCGAGGCCATCGTCAAGGACGCCCGCCCCTGGGGCGTGATGACCGCCTACAACCGGGTCAACGGGACCACCATGACCGAGCACGCACAACTGGTGAACGGGGTGCTGCGCGGCGAGTGGGGCTTCGACGGCTACAACGTCTCCGACTGGATGGCCGCCCGCTCCACCACCGGCTGCCTCGACGGCGGCCTCGACGTGGCCATGCCCGGTCCGACGACCGTCTACGGGCCCGCCCTCGCCGCCGCCGTCCGTGCCGGGGAGGCCGACGGGGCCGCCGTCGACGGGGCCGTGCGCAACGTCCTGCGCCTCGCCGCCCGCGCGGGCCTCCTCGAAGGCGCCCCCGCCGCCGTCACTTCCCTCCCCGCGCCGCTCGACGGGCAGGCCCTGGCCCGCGAGCTGGCCGCCCGCGGGTCCGTCCTCGTACGCAACGAGGCCGGCGCCCTGCCACTGGACCGCACCGCCGGCCGCACGGTCGCGCTGATCGGCGCCGCCGCCCGCGACGCCCGCGTCCTGGGCGGCGGCAGCGCCACCGTCTTCCCCGAACGGGTGGTCTCCCCCCTCGACGGACTCACCGCCGCACTGCCCGAGGGCGCCCTGACCTACGCCGTCGGCGCCGACCCGAGCGAGGAACCCGCCCCCGCCGGGCAGGGGTTCGAGCTGCGCGCCGTCTGCCGCGACGCCTCCGGGGCGGTCCTCGGCGAGGGCGGCCTGCCGAGCGGGCAGGTCCAGTGGATCGGCGAGGACCTGCCCGAGGGGGTCTCGTACGAGACGATGGCGAGCATCGAGGTCACCGGGACGTTCCTGCCGCGCGAGAGCGGCGAGCACGTCTTCGGCACCCGCGGGCTCGGCGCCTTCAGCCTGGCCGTCGGCGGGCGCACCCTGTGGGAGGGCGTCCAGGAGATGGGTGCGGAGGCCGACCCCTTCGAAGCCTTCTTCGGCGCCCCCAGCGAGCGCGCCCGGGCCGTCCTGACCGCCGGCGAGCCCGTAGAGGTCTCGCTGACCTACCAGGTCCCCGACATGAGCGCGATGCCGCTCAAGGCCGTCATGTTCTCCCTGCTGCACCTCGGCCCGCGCCGCGACCCCGACGAGCTGATCGCCGAGGCCGTACGGGCCGCCCGCGCCGCCGACACCGCCGTCGTGGTCGTCGCCACCACCGAGCGGGTGGAGTCCGAGGGCTTCGACCGCACCGACCTCGCACTGCCGGGCCGCCAGGACGACCTGGTGCGGGCCGTCGCCGCCGCCAACCCGAACACCGTGGTCGTCGTCAACGCCGGCTCCCCGGTGGAGCTCCCCTGGCGCGAGGACGTCGCCGCCGTCCTGCTGACCTGGTTCCCCGGGCAGGAGGGCGGGGCCGCGCTGGCCGACGTGCTCCTCGGCGAGGCCGAGCCCGGCGGCCGCCTGCCCACCACCTGGCCCGCCTCCCTCGCCGACGCGCCCGTCACCGAGGTGGCACCGAAGGAGGGGCGGCTGGAGTACCGCGAGGGGCTGCTCATCGGCTACCGCGCCTACGAGGCCCACGCGGTGACCCCCGCCTACCCCTTCGGGCACGGCCTCGGCTACACCGAGTGGGCCTACGAGTCCCTGGAGGCCACCGCCGAGTCCGTCCGGGTCCGGCTCACCAACACCGGCGGCCGGCCCGGCCGCGAGGTCGTCCAGGTCTACCTGGCTCCCTCCGCCACTGCGCCCGACAGCGCGCGGAGCGCGACCGTCGAGCGCCCGGCGAGCTGGCTGGCCGGGTTCGCGTCCGTCGAGGCCGCGCCCGGCGAGAGCGTCGAGGTGGAGATCGCGCTGCCCGCCCGGGCCTTCGAGATCTGGGACGAGGAGGCCTACGGCTGGCGCCGGATCGCCGGCACCTACGAGGTCCGCGCGAGCCGCTCGCACGCCGACACCCGGCTGACGGCCACCGTCGAGGTGTAGGGGGGCCCACGACACGCCGGGGCGGGGGATTGGCCGGAAATCACCCCCGCCGCGGTGGAAGGACCGGGCCGGGGGCAGCCCCTGACAGCAGCCCCCGGCCCCCGGCCCTCTTCCGCACCCGCGCCGTCAACGCGGCGGTTCGGCCGCCGTCACCTGCCGGTGGGCCAGTTCCGCCAGCCGCGCCTGCCCGTCCCTGCCGGGGTGGAACCAGTCCCAGCGGCTCAGTTGCTCCGCCCCGAACGGGTACTGGAAGACGGCCCCGCCGTCGTAGCGGCACAGCTCGTCCTTCGCGCAGACCTGGCGCAGCACCTCGTTGTACTCGACCACGCGCGCCCGTACCTTCTCCCGCCGGGCCGTCGCCCCCGCGTCGATGGAGAGCGGCTCGGCCAGCATCGACTGGCAGATCCCCAGCTTCCAGATCTGCCGGACCATCGGGCTGTCCTTGCCCTGGTTCCACAGTCGTTGGAGGTCCGGCACGGAGGACACGTACACCTGCGAGTCCGGCGAGGCGGCCCGCAGCACCTTCAACGCCTGTTCGAACTCGGCCCGGAAGTCCGCCACCGAGGTCATCGACGAAGCTGTGGGCCGGCAGGCGTCGTTGGAGCCCACCATCACCGTGACCAGGCCCGGCTTGTGCTGCGCGGCCTCGGCCAGCTGCCCCGGCAGGTCCGCCATGCGCGAGCCGGTCACCGCGTAGTTCCAGCTGCGCGCGGGCGCCTCCGCCCCGCCCAGCAGCCGGGCGGCCAGTGAGTTGACGGCGGGGTCGCTGCCGGTGGCCCAGGAGACCTCCGGGCAGTCGGCCAGCACCGAACAGGCGTCGAAACCGCGGGTGATGGAGTCCCCGACGGCGGCGACGGACACCGGGGCCGGGTTCCAGCGCGGTCTCGCCTGCGCCCCGCCCCCGCCCCCCTTCGAGGGCGGCCCCCCGTCGTCACAGCCCGTCACCGTCGCGGCCAGTACGGCCACCGCCACGCCCGCGCCGGTGACGGTCCGGCGTACGCGGCGGCGCGCGGCGGTGGTGCGCATCGGGTGGTCCCTCCCTCGTCGCCCCGCGTACTTCCGAGGGCGTCCTGCTGAGTGAATGCTCTGTGTTTACGGGCTTCGGAGCGACCGTACGTCACACCATGACCCCTGGCGCACGGTAGCTTTTTCCCGTGGCGTTTCGGCCGCAGGTGCCGCTACGCAATGTCCAATATTTTCCGTTACATTACATCACGTCACATACTGTCCGTTTTCTGGAGTTTATTCCCGACCTCGTCCCACACTGGAGGTCCCGGTGACGACACGTGGAGTTCTGTACGTGCATTCCGCACCGCGCGCGCTCTGCCCGCATGTGGAATGGGCTGTAGCGGGCGTGCTCGGGGTGCGGGTGAACCTCGACTGGATCCGGCAGCCGGCCTCCCCCGGCACCTGGAGAGCCGAGTTCTCCTGGCAGGCCGAGGCGGGTACCGCCTCGAAACTCGCCTCCGCCCTGCGCGGCTGGCACCTGCTCCGCTTCGAGGTGACCGCCGAACCCTGCCCGACCGCCGAGGGCGAGCGCTACAGCTCCACCCCGGACCTCGGCATCTTCCACGCCGTCACCGGCATGCACGGGGACATCCTGGTCCCCGAGGACCGGCTGCGCGCCGCCCTGGCCCGCTCCGCCCGCGGCGAGACCGACCTGGAGGCGGAGATCGCCAAGCTCCTCGGCAAGCCCTGGGACGACGAACTGGAGCCCTTCCGCTACGCCGGAGAGGGCGCCCCCGTCCGCTGGCTCCACCAGGTGGTCTGAGTACGCGTACGCGGAGGGCCCCCTCCCGGCAGTGCCGGGAGGGGGCCCTCCTTCGTGGTACGGGTCGTTACCCTCAGACCGTGCGGAACGCCAGGGAGACGTTGTGGCCGCCGAAGCCGAAGGAGTTGTTGATCGCGGCGATCGGACCCTCGACGGGCAGCTTGCGGGCCTCGCCGCGCACGATGTCCGCGTCGACCTCGTCGTCCAGGTCGTCGACGTTGATCGTCGGCGGGGCGATCCGGTGGTACAGCGCCAGCACGGTCGCCACCGTCTCGATGCCGCCCGCGCCGCCCAGCAGGTGACCGGTCATCGACTTGGTCGCGGAGATCGCGACGTGGTCGAGGTCGTCACCCAGGACCTTGCGCAGCGCCTTCAGCTCGGCCGTGTCACCCTGCGGGGTGGACGTGGCGTGCGCGTTGAGGTGGACCAGCTCGGACGGGTCGAGCTCGGTGTTGTCGAGCAGGTTCTGCAGGGCGGCCGCGACACCGCGGCCCGTCGGCTCCGGCTGCGCGATGTGGTGGCTGTCCGCGGACAGGCCCTGGCCCAGCACCTCGCAGTAGACGCGGGCGCCGCGCTTGGCGGCGTGCTCGGCGGACTCCAGGACCACGACACCGGCGCCCTCGCCGAGGACGAAGCCGTCACGGGCCTTGTCGTACGGGCGGGAGGCCGTGGTCGGGCTCTCGTTGTTCTTGGACATCGCCATCATGTTGGCGAACGCCGCGATCGGCAGCGGGTGGATCGCCGCCTCGGTACCGCCGGCGACGACCACGTCGGCACGGCCGGTGCGGATCATCTCGACGGCGTAGCCGATGGCCTCGGCGCCGGACGCGCACGCGCTGACCGGGGTGTGGACACCGGCGCGGGCGTTGACTTCCAGGCCGACGTTGGCCGAGGGGCCGTTCGGCATGAGCATGGGGACGGTGTGCGGGGAGACCCGGCGCACACCCTTTTCCTTCAGTACGTCGTACTGGTCGAGCAGGGTGGTGACACCGCCGATACCGGAGGCGATCACGGTACCCAGACGCTCGGGGACGATCGTCTCGTCCTCGCCCGCCGGAGCGGTGTAACCCGCGTCGGCCCAGGCCTCACGGGCCGCGATGAGGGCGAACTGCGCCGAGCGGTCGAGCTTGCGGGCCAGCGGGCGGGGGAGTACCTCACCCGGGTCCACGGCGGCCTGAGCGGCGATGCGGACCGGCAGTTCGGCGAAGCGCTCGCCCTCCAGGGGCGAGACGCCGGACCGGCCGGCGAGCAGACCTTCCCAGGTCGAAGCGCTGTCGCCACCCAGCGGAGTGGTTGCGCCGATACCGGTGACGACCACGGTGCGATTGGTCGGGCTCACAGGAATTCTTTCTCCACGTCTAAGGGGGTGCTGAATTGTCACGGCGCCACCGCCGGGTGGCGACAAACGCTCGTCAGGCTCAGGCCTGGTGCTTCAGGATGTAGGCGGCGGCGTCGCCGACCGTCTTGAGGTTCTTGACGTCCTCGTCGGGGATCTTGACGTCGAAGCGCTCTTCGGCGGCGACGACGACCTCGACCATGGACAGCGAGTCGACGTCCAGGTCGTCGGTGAAGGACTTGTCGATCTCGACGTCCTCGACCGGGATGCCCGCGATCTCGTTGACGATCTCCGCGAGACCCTCGACGATTTCTTCCTGCGTGGCGGCCATGTGGCGCTCCTTCTGTAGCTAGCTAGCTGGTGGTTCAGGTCCGGGAGTGATCCGGGCCCTAGGGGAGGGTAACGACCGTCGCGGCGTAGACGAGCCCCGCCCCGAAGCCGATGACGAGCGCGGTGTCGCCGCTCTTCGCCGCTCCGGTCGCCAGGAGCCGCTCCATGGCGAGCGGGATCGAGGCGGCCGACGTGTTGCCGGTGGTTTCCACGTCACGGGCGACCGTGACGTGCTCCGGCAGCTTGAGAGTCTTCACCATCGAGTCGATGATCCGCATGTTGGCCTGGTGCGGAATGAAGACGTCCAGGTCATCCGGGGTGATCCCGGCGGCGTCGAGCGCCTGCTGGGCCACCTTGGCCATCTCGAAGACGGCCCAGCGGAAGACCGCCTGACCCTCCTGGGTGATGGCCGGGAACTTCTCGGCGCTGTCCGTGCTGCGGAACTCGTCCCACGGCACGGTCTGCTTGATGGTCTCGGACTTGTCGCCCTCCGAACCCCACACCGTGGGGCCGATGGCCGGCTCGTCCGAGGGGCCGACGACCACGGCGCCCGCGCCGTCGCCGAACAGGAAGGCCGTCGCCCGGTCCTCCAGGTCCGTCAGGTCCGACAGCCGCTCGACCCCGATGACCAGGACGTACTCGGCGGAACCTTCCACCACCATGCCCTTGGCCAGGGTCAGGCCGTAGCCGAAGCCGGCACAGCCCGCGGAGATGTCGAAGGCGGCGGGCTTGACCGCGCCGATCCGGTGCGCGATCTCGGTCGCGACGGCCGGGGTCTGCTTGAAGTGCGAGACCGTCGAGACGATCACGGCACCGATCTGCTCGGGGGAGATCCCGGCGTCGGCGAGCGCCTTGCCGGAGGCCTCCACCGACATCGCGGCGACGGTCTCCTGGGGCGAGGCCCAGTGCCGGGTCGCGATGCCGGAACGGGAGCGGATCCACTCGTCCGAGGAGTCGATCTTCTCGAGGATGACCTCGTTGGGCACCACACGGGTCGGGCGGTAGCCGCCGACGCCGAGGATGCGGGCGTACGGGGAGCCCTTGGCCGGCTTGATCTTGGACATGCTGTGTGGGCTCCTACTCTCAGGCCGTCAGCTCGGCGATGAGCTTCGCGGCCTTGTCGAGGTCGTCCGGCGTCTTCAGCGCCACGTTCGGCACGCCCTTGAGCGCGCGCTTGGCCAGACCCGTGAGGGTGCCGCCGGGGCTCAGCTCGACGATCCCGGTGACGCCCAGCTCGGAGAAGGTCTCCATGCACAGGTCCCAGCGCACCGGGTTCGCGACCTGGCCGACCAGGCGGGCGACGACATCGGCGCCCGACTCGACCACGAGTCCGTCCCTGTTGGACACGTACTTCAGCGCCGGGTCGGCCGGGGTGAGGGCCTGGGCGGCCTCCGCCAGCGTGGCGACGGCGGGCGCCATGTGGTGCGTGTGGAAGGCGCCCGCGACCTTGAGGGCGACGACCTTCATCGCACCCTCGGGCTTCTCGGCGATCAGGGCCTCGATCTGCTCCGCGGTGCCGGCGGCCACGATCTGGCCCGCACCGTTGATGTTGGCCGGGGTCAGCCCCAGCTTCTCCAGGTGTGCGACGACCACGTCCTGGTCACCGCCCAGGACCGCGGCCATGCCCGTCTTCGTGACGGCGGCGGCCTCGGCCATGGCCAGCCCACGGGTGCGGACGAACGACAGCGCGTCGCCCTCGCCCAGCACACCCGCGTACGCGGCGGCGGTGATCTCACCGACGCTGTGGCCGGCGACGGCGCCGAAGGCCGTGGTGTTCAGTGCGGAGGCGGACAGCAGGCCGGCCGCGACGAGCAGGGGCTGGGCCACCGCCGTGTCGCGGATCTCGTCCTCGTCGGCCTTGGTGCCGTAGTGGACGAGGTCCAGCCCGATGGCGTCGGACCACCCCGCGACGCGTTCGGCCGCGCCGGGGAGTTCGAGCCAGGGAGTCAGGAAGCCGGGCGTCTGAGCGCCTTGGCCGGGAGCGACGAGTACGAGCACCCTCACACTCTCTCTTGTGGGCGGTCTCCGCCGCCCGTGGGGACAGGGACGAAGAACCGTCGGGGTAATTGTTGATGTCCGACAAAAGTCTAGGGCTGCTGATCTCCGTCGGCCAGACGCCCGAGGATCAGGGCGATCCGCAGCGTGAACGCCGAGCGGACATCGGAGGGTGACCAGCCGGTGACGTCGGTCACACGTCGGAGCCGGTAGCGCACCGTGTTCGGGTGCACGAACAGCATCCGCGCCGCCCCCTCCAGGCTGCTGGCCTGCTCCAGGTAGACGCTCAGCGTCTCCAGCAGCGCCGAGCCCGCCTCCTCGAGCGGTCTGTAGATCTCCTCCACCAGCTGCTCCCTGGCCGAGGGATCCGACGCGATCGCGCGCTCGGGCAGGAGATCGTCCGCCAGGACCGGACGCGGCGCGTCCTGCCAGGCCGTGCAGGCCTTCAGCCCCGCGGCCGCCGCCTGGGCCGACTTCGTCGCGTTCAGCAGGTCCGGGACCACCGGCCCCGCCACCACCGGACCGGCCGCGAACGGCCCGATCAGGGACTTCGCCACCTGGAGCGGGTTGTCGCTGCCGCCCGCGATCACCACCAGCCGGGCACCCAGCACCCCGGTGAGCACCTGCAGCTTGTGGTGGCGGGCCGCGCGGCGGATCGCCTCCACCGTCAGCTCGCTGTCCCCCTCCGGGGCGGTGCCCAGGACCACGCACACGTGCTCCGGGGAGTTCCAGCCCAGCGCCGCGGCCCGCGACAGGGCGCCTTCGTCCGCCTCGCCCGACAGGACCGCGTTGACGACGAGGGACTCCAGCCGGGCGTCCCACGCGCCGCGCGCCTCGGCGGCCTGCGCGTACACCTGGGCC
Organism: Streptomyces katrae; assembly: GCF_000966975.1. GTDB lineage: Bacteria > Actinomycetota > Actinomycetes > Streptomycetales > Streptomycetaceae > Streptomyces > Streptomyces katrae. Next base: position 16,260 of record NZ_JZWV01000053.1, read on the forward strand.
GTCGCGAAGGCGATCTCCCGGGCGTACACCAGCAGCGCCTCGCGCAGGATCGACTCGTCCCCGGGGGCCGCCACCTCGTCGATCGCGGCCTCCATGACCTCGATCGTCGTACGGACCATCTCCACGGTCTGGCGCAGGGTGATCGCCCGGGTCAGCTCCCGCGGAGCGGTGCCGAAGACGTCGGTGGAGATGGCCTGCGGGGTCTCCGGGTGCCGGAACCACTCCGTGAAGGCGGCGATGCCCGCCTGGGCCACCAGGCCGATCCACGACCGGTTCTCCGGAGGCATCGCCCGGTACCACGGCAGGGACTCGTCCATCCGCGCGATGGCGTTGGCGGCGAGCCGGCCGGAGGACTTCTCCAGTCGGCGCAGCGTCGCCGCGTGCGGATGGGCCGGATGCGCGGGCCGGATCTCGGGGGAATGCTCACGTTCGGGTTGGGGCACGGGACAAGACTGCCTTATCGACGGCCCGGCGCGGACCCGGGTCCCGGGCCGGGGACCCGGAGGGAGGGCTACGGTGGCTCCCATGATCGATGTACGCCGCGCCGCCGACCGGTACGCGGGAGGGGATCCGGAGGCCGGGATCACCACCCGGCACGCCTTCTCCTTCGGGTCCTTCTACGATCCGGAGAACATCCGCTTCGGCCCGGTGCTCGCCTGCAACGAGGAGCTGCTCGCCCCCGGCTCCGGCTTCGACGAGCACCCGCACAGCCACACCGAGATCGTGACCTGGGTGGTGGAGGGCGAGCTCACCCACCGCGACAGCACCACGGGCCACACCGGCACCGTCCGGCCCGGAGACGTCCAGCGGCTGGGCTCCGGCTCCGGCGCCCGGCACGTGGAGCGCAACGACGGCGATCGGCCGCTGCGGTTCGTGCAGATGTGGCTCGCACCGCTGGCCGCGGGCGGGGAGCCGTCGTACGAGGTCGTGCGCGGCCTCGCGGACGGCACCCCGTACGAGGTCCCGGCCGCCGGCGCGGTACTGCACGTGCTGCGGCCCGGCGCGGGCGAGCGGGTCCCCGTACCGGAAGCGGAGCGGGTCTACCTGCACGTGGTGCACGGGGACCTGCGGCTCGACGGGGCGGAGCTGGGGCCAGGGGACTCGGCGCGGATCACCGCCGAGAAGGGCCTGGAGGTCACGGCCGGCTCCCCGTGCGAGCTCCTGGTCTGGGAACTGCCGGCCTAGGCGGAGCGGAGCTCCGCGAGGACCGCGTCGGTGAAGGGGGTCCACGCCTCCACGGCCCAGGGGCCGAAGGCGCGGTCCGTCAGTGCCACGCAGGCGGCGCGGACGTCCGGGTCCACCCACAGGAAGGTGCCGGACTGGCCGAAGTGCCCGAAGGTGCGCGGGGAGGAGGTGAGCCCCGTCCAGTGCGGGGACTTGCCGTCGCGGATCTCCAGGCCGAGCCCCCAGTCGTTGGGTGACTGGTGGCCGTAGCCGGGCAGGACGCCCTTGAGGCCGGGGTGGACCACCGAGGTGGCCTCGGCGACCGTGCGGACGTCCAGCAGCCGGGGCGCCTGGAGTTCGGCGGCGAAGCGCACCAGGTCGGAGACGGTGGAGACGCCGTCCTTGGCCGGGGAGCCCTCCAGGGAGGAGGAGTTCATGCCCAGCGGTTCGAAGACGGCCTCGCGCAGGTAGTCGGCGAAGGGGATCCCGGTGGCCTTCGCGAGGTGGTCGCCGAGCACCTCGAAGCCGGCGTTCGAGTACAGCCGGCGCTGCCCGGGCGGGGCCGTCGCACGGTGTTCGTCGAAGGCCAGGCCGCTGGTGTGCGCGAGGAGGTGACGGACCGTCGAGCCCTCGGGGCCGGCCGGTTCGTCCAGCTCGACCGCCCCTTCCTCGTACGCGACGAGGACCGCGTACGCGGCGAGCGGCTTGGTGACCGAGGCCAGCGGGAACCGGCGGTCCACGGGGCCGTGGGAGCCGGCCAGGCTCCCGTCGGCGCGCACGACGGCCGCGGCGGCGGCCGGCACCGGCCAGTTCTCGACGGCCCGCAGGCTCTCCAGGCGGTTGACGCCTTCCATGCTCTCCATGCGCCCGAGCCTACTGGGCACGCTTGCCTGGAGTGCACTCAAGGGTTTTAGCGTAGAGGTCATGAACCTGACGGAGACGCGGTACACGATCAGCGAGGTCGAGGCGCGGACCGGTCTCACCCAGCACACGCTGCGCTGGTACGAGCGGATCGGCCTGATGCCGCACGTGGACCGCTCTCATTCGGGGCAGCGGCGGTTCAGCGACAAGGACCTCCACTGGCTCGGCTTCGTGGGCAAGCTGCGGGCCACGGGGATGTCGGTGGCGGACATGGTCCGGTACGCGGAACTCGTCCGCGAGGGGGACCACACGGTCGACGAGCGCCGGGAGCTCCTTGAGCGGACGCGCCGGGAGGTGCTGGCCCGGGTCGCGGAGCTGACGGACGCGCTCGAGGTCCTGGACTTCAAGATCGCACTGTATTCGGGAACGGGGAAGGCACAGTCATGACGGAGCAGACCACCATCGCACGGACCGAGCTGGGCAAGGGGGGCCCGGTCGTCGGGATCCAGGGCCTCGGCTGCATGGGCATGAGCGACTTCTACGGGGACACCGACGAGACGGCGGCCCGCGAGACCCTGGACGCGGCGCTGGCCGCCGGCGTCACCCTCTTCGACACGGCGGACGCCTACGGGCGCGGTGCGAACGAGGAGTTCCTGGCGCCCTTCGTGGCCGCCCACCGGGACGAGATCACCCTGGCCACGAAGTTCGCCATCGAGCGCAACGACGACCCGGCGTACCGGGGGATCCGCAACGACCGCGCGTACATCCGGCAGGCCGTCGAGGGCAGCCTGCGGCGGCTCGGCGTGGACGTCATCGACCTCTACTACATGCACCGGCGCGACCCGGCCGTGCCCTTCTCCGAGTCGGTGGGCACGATGGCCGAGCTGGTGCAGGAGGGCAAGGTGCGCCACCTGGGGCTCAGCGAGGTGACCGGCGCCGAGCTGCGCGAGGCGTACGCGGTGCACCCGATCGCGGCGCTGCAGTCGGAGTGGTCGCTGTTCAGCCGGGACGTGGAGCGCAGTGCGGTGGGGGCGGCGGCGGAGCTGGGGGTGGCCTTCGTGCCGTACTCGCCGCTCGGGCGCGGGTTCCTGACGGGGGCCTTCACGGACGCGGAGGCCGAGCTGTCGGCCGGTGACGTCCGGCGCGGCCAGCCCCGTTTCACGGGGGAGAACGCCCGGGCCAACGCGGCCCTGCTGGCCCCGGTCCGGGAGATCGCGGCCGCGCACGGGGTGACGGCGGCGCAGGTCGCGCTGGCGTGGGTGCAGCAGCGGGCGGCGGTGCACGGGCTGACGGTCGTACCGATTCCGGGGACCCGGCGGCCGGGGCGCCTCGCGGAGAACACCGCCGCGACCCGGATCACGCTGACGGCGGCGGACCTGGCCCTCCTGGAGCCCCTCGCGTCCCGCGTGGCGGGCACCCGCTACCCCGACATGACCTTCACGTCGGTCCCCCGGGAGTCCTGACCCCGCGAGGCTGCGCCCCGGCCCGGCTACGCGCCGGCCGTGAAGCGGGCGCGGAGGGTTTCGTACTCCGCGTCCGTCAGCAGCCCCGTGCTGTGCAGCTCGCTCAGGTGCCGCAGCCGCTCCCCGGATGTCCGCGCCCGCGGCACCGACCCCACCGGCGCCCGCTCCCGCAGCGCGGCCAGCACGGCCGCCGCGAACGGCAGCGACTCGTGCACCGCCCCGTACCCCACGCCGAACACCGCCGCCGCGAGGTCGTGGTCGGGCGCCGACGGGCTCTCGGCCGGGTCGCGCGGCAGCAGCCGCAGGTATCCGCCACCCGGACGGTCCGGGGAGACCCACTCCACCCCGGCCAGCGCGGCCAGCGCGAACCTCTGGTCCCCGGCCCGCCACTTCGCACTGCTCGCACCCGTCCGCGACCAGTGGAACGTCACGGCCGAGCCGTCGAACCCCACCCGGGCGTCGTACGCCTTCAGCAGCAGCGGCGGCTGCGGGACCGCGACGAGGAACCGTTCCGCCGGAGTCCCGTCCCCTTCCGGCCCCAGCCGCTCGCGCAGCGCCGCCGCGAAGGCCGCGGCCTGGTCGGCCCGGTCGCCGGGCAGCACCAGCCGGTACGGATCGCAGGCCTCCTTCAGCTGCCCGGCGGCAGCGTCCATCAGCGGATCGGCCCCGGGCCGCGGCACGGCGCGCAGCACCACGGTCTCCCGCCGCCCGACCCCGGCCGTGGCGGCACCCACCGTCACCCCGGACAGCGCTTCGAGGGGGATCCGGCGCTCGCCCAGCGCGTTCCAGAGTCTTGGAGTCCGCATCCCCCGTGCGAAGCGGATGAGCACCGAGTCCGAGTCGGCGTCGAACTCCCAGACGGCATGATTTCCGGCCAGTACGTCACCCATGCGGCACATGGTAAAGGGACGCGCCCCCGCGCGTCCCCCTCGTCATCCGGCCCGTTTTTTTCGACTTGCTACGGGTCTGTGGGGCATCGCCCGCCCGCCGGGCATCCGTCAGGGACCCGTCAGTTACCGTCCGTGCCGGAAATCCCGCCCCGGCAGTCGGCGTTGCCGTTCGCGCACGCGACGGAACCGAAACCACCGGTTCCGATCTTGGCGAAGTTCGCCAGCGAGGCGGTGCCTGGCTCGAAATAGCCGGTGTGGCTGTGGGCCCCCTCGGACGAGAGCAGCCGTGCGCCGAATGCGGGCGACACCGGGTCCGCGCCGTGGCCCAGCCCGCCGACCTCCAGGTGCGGCACGTCGGCGATCCAGTCGCCCTCGGCCCGCGTGGCCCACACCCGCGCGGCGGTGTGCAGCTCCGCGGCGTTTCCGACGCGCATGCCGGGGCTGCCCGCCACCACCACGTCGGTCACCCGGTCCGGCAGCCGGCGCGCGGCGACCCCGCACACCACGGAGCCGTAGCTGTGGCAGAACAGGGCCACGCTCGCGTTCCCGGGCAGGGCCGCGGTCAGGGACTCCAGCCGTACGGCGCCCTGTACGGCGAGCCGGCCGGTGGCGGCGTCCACCCCGACCCCGGCGGGGGCGACGTAGCCGGCCCAGGCGATGACGGCCGTACGGGCCGCGGGCGCGGCCGCGCGCTCGGCCTCGTACAGGGACTGCGCCATGCCGGCGGGGGCGATCAGCCGGCGCTGGCTGCGCTCGAAGGTGAGGGCGTCGGTGTCCACCCCGGGGACGATCACCGAGACCCGGCGGGCCGCGTCGAGGTCGCCGTAGACCTCGGCCACCAGGCCGTCGCCGCTGGGGTCGAACAGCAGGATCTGCCGGCCGTCCTCGGCGAGGGACTCGAAGCGGTGCGCCCGGCGTATGGCGTTGGCCCGGTCGGCCGGGGTGAGGGCGACGTCCTTGCCGCGGGCCTCCTCCAGCTTCGCGGCCTGGGTGAGCGCGTTGTGGTTGGCCCGGTACCGGGTCTCGGCGGGGACCCCGTCGAGCGTGCCGACCACGAGCGGGTAGCCGTCGGCGAGGCGGGTCCGCTGGGCGGCGTCGAGTCCGGCGAAGAAGCGGGCGACCGTCCGTACGGGGGCGTCGGCGGCCGGCACCGGCCGGCCGTCGATCCGCGCGGTGGCCCACGCGGCCAGTGCGGCGGCCCGCGCGGGAACGGCCGTGTCCGGGCGGTGCACGGCGGTCCAGCCGGTGGTCGCCAGCATGAGGAAGACGACGCCGAGCGCGAGCAGCATGCGCAGGGCGGCCGGGCGCACGGGGGCGTCGGCGTCGGGGTGGGCGGGGCGGCCGGGCAGGTTCACTGGAGCCAGCCTAGGAGACCTCTGGAGCCCGTGGTGTCCGGGGTGACGGGACTCACGGCCGACCGGGGGAGACGTCGCCCGCACGGTCACGCTCCGTTGCGGGAGGGGCGGTTGGGGTGTCTGTGCCGGGTGGCCGGAACTCGCCGTCGGATGCTCCGGGCCGCCGCTCCCCGTACCGGAGGATCCGCCGCGCCGTCCGCCGGGTCCCGCCGGCGGCTCCCGGCCTCAGCCGCCTTCGACGGGTGCCGGGCGGTGCCAGTCCGAGGCCAGGGCGGGGCCGATCTGGTCGAGGTAGGCCTCGGTCATCCGCCGGATCGCGGTCACGCTGACGTCCTCGCCCTGCCCCCAGAGCCGCCCGGTGACCCGCATCACCCCGCAGAACGCGGCGACGGCGATCCGCGGCCGCGGATCGGCGTCCAGATCGAGCCCCTCGCGTTCGGCGACCAGCCGCGCGATCCGCTCCTCCAGCTCGGTGGAGCGCCGCAGGTGGACGGCGAGCAGGGCCGGGGTGGACTCGATCAGCCGGTAGGCCTGCATGTACAGGTCCACGGGGACCACCTCGGAGAGGGCCTCGTCGAGGGTGTCCCAGGCGGCGAGCACGGCGCCCCTCATGGCCGCGAGCGGCGGCTCGCCGGCCGGGCGGGCGCCCAGCGCGGCGACGAAGTGCGACTCGACCAGGTCCTGGACGGCGAAGGCGACCTCCTCCTTGTTCGCGAAGTAGCGGAAGAAGGTGCGCTGGGAGACCTCCACCGTCTCGGTGATCTCGTCGACGGTGGTGTTCTCGTAGCCCTGGGAGATGAACAGGAGCAGCGCGGCGCGCAGCAGTGCGTCCCGGGTGCGCCGCTTCTTGCGCTCGCGCAGTCCGGCCGCCCGGGCGGGCCGCTCGTCGGTCATCACCGCGGGGGTCCTCTCTGCTGCTGCATCTGACGCTGAGTGAGCGGTCAGGGTACCGGTGACAGAGCTGACAGTTACTGCCGCGTTAAGCCGTTTGTGAACTGTCAGTCGCTGTCACTAACCTGCTGGCATGACTGGTCAGATCACCCTCGCCAAGGAATCGAGTCCGTCACCGGCCCGCGCCGGACTGCGCGGGCACCCGTGGCTCACGCTGTTCGCCGTGGCGATCGGCGTCATGATGGTCACCCTCGACGGCACGATCGTCGCCGTCGCCAACCCCGCGATCCAGAAGGACCTCGGCGCCAGCCTGGCCGAGGTGCAGTGGATCACCAACGGCTACCTGCTGGCCCTCGCGGTCACCCTGATCACCGCCGGCAAGCTCGGCGACCGCTTCGGGCACCGGCAGACCTTCCTGATAGGCATCGCCGGCTTCGGGCTCTCCTCGGCGGTGATCGGGCTGTCCACCGGGGTCGGGTTCGTCATCGGCTTCCGCGTGGCCCAGGGCCTCTTCGGCGCCCTGCTGATGCCCGCCGCCCTCGGCCTGCTCCGCGCCACCTTCCCCGCCGAGAAGCTCAACATGGCGATCGGCATCTGGGGCATGGTCATCGGCGCCTCGACGGCTGCCGGGCCCATCGTCGGCGGTCTGCTCGTGGAGCACGTCAGCTGGCAGTCCGTTTTCTTCATCAACGTGCCCGTCGGCGTCATCGCGCTGGTCTTCGGTCTGGTCATCCTGCTCGACCACCGTGCGGAGAACGCCCCGCGCTCCTTCGACCTGCCGGGCATCGTGCTGCTGTCGGCCGCGATGTTCTCCCTGATCTGGGCGCTGATCAAGGCCGCCGAGTGGGGCTGGGGCGACATGAGGACGGTGCTCTTCCTCCTCGGCTCCCTGGTGTGCTTCGCCCTCTTCGCCTTCTGGGAGACCCGGGTCGCCGAGCCGCTGATCCCGCTCGGCATGTTCCGCTCGCTGCCGCTGTCCGCGGGCACCGTGCTGATGGTGCTGATGGCCTTCGCCTTCATGGGCGGGCTGTTCTTCGTCACCTTCTACCTGCAGAACGTCCACGGGATGAGCCCGGTCGACAGCGGCCTGCGCCTGCTCCCGCTCACCGGGATGATGATCATCGGCTCGCCGCTGGCCGGCGCCGCCATCACCAAGGTCGGACCGCGCATCCCGCTCGTCGCCGGCATGGTGGCCACGGCCGTCGCCTGCTTCGGGATGTCCCGCCTCACCCCCGGCACCGGCACCCTCACGATGTCCCTCTGGTTCGCCCTCCTGGGTCTGGGCCTCGCGCCCGTCATGGTCGGCGCCACCGAGGTCATCGTCGGCAACGCCCCGCTGGAGCTCTCCGGAGTGGCCGGCGGCCTCCAGCAGGCCGCCATGCAGGTCGGCGGCAGCCTCGGCACCGCCGTCCTCGGAGCGGTCATGGCGGCCGAGGTCAGTGACACCTTCGGGGACAACTGGCAGCGGGCGGCCCTGCCCCCGCTCACCCCCGAACAGCTGGAACTCGCGGAGAAGGGCGTCCAGGTCGGCATCGCCCCGGTCCCGCCGGGGGTGCCCGAGCCCGTCGCCCAGACCATCTCCAGCGTCGCGCACGAGACCTTCGTGTCCGGTATGAGCACGGCCTTCACCTGCGCCGGAGTGGTCGCGGTCCTCGCCGCGGTCGTCGCCTGCTTCACCAAGCGCGGCGAGAACGCCGGGGCCGGAGCGGGCGCGGCCCACATCTGAGCCGCACCGACCGCCGTTACGGCCGCGTCAACACCGCGCCCGCCACAGCCCCGCCGCAGCGATCCGGCGGGGCTGTCGCCTATCAGGGTGGACCCGCCGAGAGCCCCTTCCGCTCGGACGTCGCCGCAGGTCAGCGTGGGGTCACGGAGCCTTCGGAAACCGTCCGGGGCCCGTACGTCCACAAGGAGTTGACCCCGTCATGCGTACGTGGAGCACCGCACGCGTCACCACCCTCGCCGCCGCCCTCCTGGCCGCCTGCGCCCTCATCCCGTCCACCGCCGGCGGCGCCCACGCCGCCGGCTCCCCGCCCTGCGCCACGGGGGAGCTCTGCCTGTGGGCGAAGCCGGACTTCAAGGGAACCCGGGCCGTCTACGACCTCAGCACCCTCGACATCAACAGCTGCACCACGCTGCCCGCGGGACCGCCCGGCTACCAGGCCCTCGTCAACCGCACCGGGCGCCCGGTGACCACCTACCAGTCGGCCGAGTGCGCGGAGACCGGCGAGTTCCAGACCTACCCCGGCGACGGCATCCTGCTGCCCCAGTCCCCCTACCAGATCAGGGCCTTCAAGGTGTGGGAGCGGTAGGCCCCGCCTGACCGGCGGCCGGCTCGGGGCCCTGGGCGGCCTGGGCGGGCATCGCGCACCGGGAGCCGTGGCCCAGCCGCGCGACCTCGGCCCGCAGCGCCCGCACCTCCTCCTGGAGTTCCCGGACGGCCGCCAGCTGCAGCCGCTCCACCTGGTCGTCGCGCTCGAACCGGGCGATGAACCAGGCGGCGATGTTGGCGGTCACCACACCGAGCAGGGCGATCCCCGACAGCATCAGCCCCACCGCCAGGACCCGGCCGAGCCCGGTGGTGGGGGAGTGGTCCCCGTACCCGACGGTGGTCATGGTGGTGAAGGACCACCACACCGCGTCGCCCAGGTTCTTGATGTTCCCGTTCGGAGCGTCCCGCTCCACGCTCAGCACCGCGAGCGAGCCGAACATCAGCAGCCCGACGACCGCACCCGCCACGTACGTGGTCAGCCTGATCTGCGGGGCCATCCGCGCCCGCCGCCCCACCAGCATCAGCGTCGCCACCAGCCGCAGCAGCCGCAGCGGCTGCACCAACGGCAGCACCACGGCCGCCAGGTCCAGCCAGTGCGTCCGTACGAAGACCTTCCGGTTCCCCGACAGCCCCAGCCGCACCACGTAGTCCACCGCGAAGGCCGCCCACACCGCCCACTCCGCATGGGTGCAGGCCAGGTGCACCGCCTCTCCCGCGTCCGGCGCGACGATGGGCACGGCGTAGGCGACGGCGAAGGCCACGGCGAGCACCAGCAGGGGGACCTGAGTACGGCGCTCCCACCGCGCCTGGCGGGAGGTTTCCTTCATGCCGATCATCGTAGGGAAAGCGGACGGGGGCGTTGGGACAGGTGTCCCAACGCCCCCACGGAAGAGTGATTCCTCCCGCGGTGCCCGCGACCGCGGGTGCCGCTACGCGTCGCCGCCCGCCGCACCCGGATCGGCGGCCGAGACGTCCAGCAGCCGGTACCGGTCGATGGCCTGCTTCAGCGCCGAACGGTCGATCTTCCCCTCACGGGCCAGCTCGGTGAGCGTCGCCAGGACGATCGACTGGGCGTCGATGTGGAAGAAGCGCCGCGCCGCACCGCGCGTGTCGGCGAAGCCGAACCCGTCGGCGCCCAGCGAGGTGTACGTACCCGGCACCCAGCGCGCGATCTGGTCCGGCACCGCGCGCATCCAGTCCGAGACCGCCACGAACGGCCCCTCCGCACCCGACAGCTTCCGGGTCACGTACGGGACGCGCTGCTCCTCCTCCGGGTGGAGCAGGTTGTGCTCCTCCACCTCGACGGCCTCGCGGCGCAGCTCGTTCCAGGAGGTCGCCGACCAGACGTCGGCCCGGACGTTCCACTCCTCGGCCAGGATCCGCTGCGCCTCCAGCGCCCACGGCACCGCCACGCCCGAGGCCATCAGCTGCGCGCCGATGGCGCCCGAGGTGCCCTGCGAGATGCGGTGGATGCCCTTGAGGATGCCCTCCACGTCCACGTCCGCCGGCTCGGCCGGGTGCTGGATCGGCTCGTTGTAGACCGTCAGGTAGTAGAAGACGTCCTCGCCGGGCTCGTTCGTCTCGGTCGGGCCGTACATGCGCCGCAGGCCGTCCTTGACGATGTGCGCGATCTCGTAGCCGTAGGCCGGGTCGTACGCCACGCAGCCCGGGTTGGTCGACGCCAGCAGCTGGGAGTGACCGTCGGCGTGCTGGAGGCCCTCACCCGTCAGGGTGGTCCGGCCGGCGGTCGCGCCCAGGACGAAACCGCGCGCCAGCTGGTCGGCCATCTGCCAGAACTGGTCACCCGTGCGCTGGAAACCGAACATCGAGTAGAAGACGTAGACCGGGATCAGCGGCTCGCCGTGCGTCGCGTACGCCGAACCCGCGGCGATCAGCGAGGCCGTGCAGCCGGCCTCCGAGATGCCGTCGTGCAGCATCTGGCCGGTCGGGGACTCCTTGTAGGCCAGGAGCAGGTCGCGGTCGACCGCCTCGTACTGCTGGCCCAGCGGGTTGTAGATCTTGGCGCTCGGGAAGAAGGCGTCCATACCGAAGGTGCGGTACTCGTCGGGCGCGATCAGCACGAAGCGCTTGCCGATCTCCTTGTCCCGCATCAGGTCCTTCAGGATGCGGACGAACGCCATCGTGGTGGCGATCGACTGGTGGCCCGAGCCCTTCTTGGCCGCCGCGTACGCCTTGTCGTCCGGCAGGACCAGGGGCTTGGCGCGCACCACGCGGGTGGGCACGTAACCGCCGTGGGCGCTGCGCTGGTCGTGCATGTACTGGATCTCGGGCGAGTTGCGGCCCGGGTGGTAGTACGGCGGGGCGCCGTTCTCCAGCTGCGCGTCGGTGATCGGGATGTGCAGGCGGTCGCGGAAGCGCTTGAGGTCGTCGACCGTCAGCTTCTTCATCTGGTGCGTGGCGTTGCGGCCCTCGAAGTTCGGGCCGAGGGTCCAGCCCTTGACCGTCTGCGCCAGGATCACCGTCGGCTGGCCCTTGTGGGCCTTGGCCGCCGCGTACGCCGCGTAGACCTTCTTGTGGTCGTGGCCGCCGCGGCCCAGGTGCTGGATCTGCCGGTCGGTCATGTTCTCGACCATCGCGCGCAGCCGCTGGTCCCCGCCGAAGAAGTGCTCGCGGATGTACGCACCGGACTCGGTGGCGTACGTCTGGAACTGCCCGTCGGGGGTGGAGTTCATCTTGTTGACCAGGATGCCGTCGCGGTCCTGGGCCAGCAGCGGGTCCCAGGAACGGTCCCAGATCAGCTTGATGACGTTCCAGCCGGCACCGCGGAAGATCGACTCCAGCTCCTGGATGATCTTCCCGTTGCCGCGCACCGGGCCGTCGAGGCGCTGGAGGTTGCAGTTGACGACGAAGGTCAGGTTGTCCAGGCCCTCGCGGGCGGCCAGCGACAGCTGGCCGAGCGACTCCGGCTCGTCCATCTCGCCGTCGCCGAGGTACGCCCACACGTGTGACTTGGAGGTGTCGGCGATCCCGCGCGCCTCCATGTACCGGTTCATCCGGGCCTGGTAGATCGCGCCGAGCGGGCCGAGGCCCATCGAGACGGTCGGGAACTCCCAGAAGTCGGGCATCAGCCGGGGGTGCGGGTAGCTCGACAGGCCGTACGGGGCCTTCGACTTCTCCTGGCGGAAGGCGTCGAGCTGCTGCTCGGTGAGCCGGTCCAGGAGGTAGGCGCGGGCGTAGATGCCGGGGGAGGCGTGGCCCTGGAAGAAGATCTGGTCGCCGCCGTCGCCCTCGTCCTTGCCCCGGAAGAAGTGGTTGAAGCCCACGTCGTAGAGGGAGGCGGAGGAGGCGAACGTCGCGATGTGGCCGCCGACGCCGATCCCGGGGCGCTGGGCCCGCGAGACCATGACGGCCGCGTTCCAGCGGGTGGCGTTGAGGACCTTGCGCTCGATCTCCTCGTTGCCGGGGAAGAAGGGCTCGTCCTTGGTGGCGATCGTGTTGACGTAGTCCGTGGAGCGCATCTCGGGGACGGCCACGCGCTTCTCGCGGGCCCGCTCGATCAGTCGCAGCATCAGGTAGCGGGCGCGCTCACGGCCCCGCTCGTCGACGGCGGCGTCCAGGGAGTCGAGCCACTCCTTGGTCTCCTCCGGGTCGAAGTCCGGGACCTGGCTCGGCAGGCCGCCAATGATGATCGGATTGCGATCGGATGCGGAAGCCACGCTGTTCCTTCGCTGTCAGGGGAGTCGTGCCTTGGGTCGCCGCCTCCCATGGTCTTACGCCCGGACGGAATCTTCACCTCTACCACTGGGTAACACCTGGAGCGGGGAAGGAGCGCCTGGCGGGCCGTGCCGGTCCAGGACGCGGTGGGGCCAAATCGCAACCTTACGCCCAGGGCGATCAACGGCTTCGTAAGGCCGTTCGCCCCTCGAACAGGTAAGAAAGTCCTCATGCGATGCCGAATGAGCTGGAATGGTGTGGGATGAATCACCGGAGCTCCACCCGGGAAGCCTGAAAGTTGCGGCGACACGGCCGTAATCGTCACCGTTTCGACGGTCTCGGCGGCCGGGTACTTGCGCGATCCGCCGCGCCCGTGTGGACTACGCCCAATGCTGCGCGTACGCGCGCCGCCGAAAGACATTCACCGAACATGAGCAGGAGGCACCCCGTGAGCGCGACCGCGGACCACGCGGAGAACCTGGCCGCCCGGCTGGGTTTCCAGTCCGAACAGGTGGTCCAGGAGATCGGCTACGACGAGGACGTCGATCAGGATTTCCGGGAAACCGTCGAGGCACTCGTCAGTGAGCTCGCCGACGAGGACTACGACGACGTCGCCGACGCCGTGCTGCTGTGGTTCCGCGACGAGGACGGCGATCTGACGGACGCCCTGGTCGACGCGACCGAGATGGTCGAGGACGGCGCACTGATCCTGCTGCTGACCCCCAAGACGGGCCGTGACGGCTACGTCGAGGCCAGCGACATCAGCGAGGCCGCGGAGACCGCCGGCCTCTCGCTGGCCAAGGGCCTGCCCGTCGGCAAGGAGTGGACCTCCACCAAGCTGGTGACGCCGAAGGCCGCCAAGTCCAAGCGCTGAGCCGCTCCCCGCAGCCAAGTGGGACGCACACCCCGCAGACCCGGTGCACACCGGGGTTGCGGGGTGTGCGCGTTCCGGGCACCGGGTTCCGGGTGCCGCGGTCCGGGCCCCGCGCGACGCGCCCCGCGGCCCCGTCGCGACCCGGCCGGCGGGACCGGCCTTAGGGTGGGTCTCACCCGAACGGCCCCGTGCGGGACCGCAGGAACGAAGGGATGCGAGAGATGGCGATCGAGGTCGGAACCAAGGCCCCGGACTTCGAGCTCAAGGACAACCACGGCGCCACCGTGCGGCTCTCCGACTTCCGGGGGGAGAAGGCCGTCGTGCTGCTCTTCTACCCGTTCGCCTTCACCGGCGTGTGCACCGGCGAGCTCTGCGAGCTGCGCGACCAGCTGCCCCGCTTCCAGAACGACGACGTCCAGCTGCTGGCCGTCTCCAACGACTCCGTGCCCACCCTGCGCGTCTTCGCCGACCAGGAGGGCCTGGAGTACCCGCTGCTGTCCGACTTCTGGCCGCACGGGGAGACCTCCCGCGCGTACGGCGTCTTCGACGAGGAGAAGGGCTGCGCGGTCCGCGGCACCTTCGTCATCGACAAGGACGGCGTCGTGCGCTGGAGCGTCGTCAACGGGCTGCCCGACGCGCGTGACCTGAACGAGTACATCAAGGCCCTCGACAGCCTGTAGAGGACTTCCGGACCGGTTCGCAGGGAAAACCGCCTGCGGGCGGGAACCGGTCACTAGGATCGAAACGTTGATCCGGTAGCAACGCACGCGGGGCACCGCCCCACACACATACATGGAGGACTCGTGGGAGTCAGCCTCAGCAAGGGCGGCAACGTCTCGCTGACCAAGGCCGCGCCCAACCTGACGGCGGTCATCGTCGGTCTGGGCTGGGACGCCCGCACCACCACCGGTGTCGACTTCGACCTCGACGCCAGCGCGATCCTGACCAACGACCAGGGCAAGGTCGCCACCGACTCGAACTTCGTGTTCTTCAACAACCTGAAGAGCCCGGACGGCTCGGTCGAGCACACCGGTGACAACCTGACCGGCGAGGGAGAGGGCGACGACGAGGCGATCAAGGTCAACCTCGCCGGCGTCCCCGCCGACGTGGCCAAGATCGTCTTCCCGGTCTCCATCTACGAGGCCGAGAGCCGCCAGCAGAGCTTCGGCCAGGTCCGCAACGCCTACATCCGCGTGGTGAACCAGGCCGACAACAGCGAGCTCGCCCGCTACGACCTCTCCGAGGACGCCTCCACCGAGACCGCCATGGTCTTCGGCGAGCTCTACCGCAACGGTGCGGAGTGGAAGTTCCGTGCCATCGGCCAGGGCTACGCCTCGGGTCTGCGCGGCATCGCGCAGGACTTCGGCGTCAACGTCTGAGCCGTCTCAGCCTTCCGGGCCCTCCAGGCCCGGAGCAGTTCGTCCGTCCGGCGCCGTGCACCTCTGTGTACGGCGCCGGACCGGCTTTGCCACCATGGAGGCGGGTGGCGGGGCCACCATCACCACGTCGTTCGGGGAGGACCACATCATGGGCGTCACACTCGCCAAGGGGGGCAACGTCTCCCTCTCCAAGCAGGCACCGAACCTCACCCGGGTTCTGATCGGGCTCGGATGGGACGCGCGCTCCACCACCGGGGCCGACTTCGACCTCGACGCCAGCGCGCTGCTCTGCCGGGACGGCCGGGTGCTGGGCGACCAGTACTTCGTCTTCTACAACAACCTGAAGAGCCCCGAGGGCTCCGTCGAACACACCGGCGACAACCTCACCGGCGAGGGTGAGGGAGACGACGAGTCGATCATCGTGGACCTCACCAAGGTCCCGGCCCAGGTCGACAAGATCGTCTTCCCGGTCTCCATCCACGAGGCGGACA
>NZ_JZWV01000054.1 GCF_000966975.1 Streptomyces katrae
GCCCAGGTCGACAAGATCGTCTTCCCGGTCTCCATCCACGAGGCGGACAGCCGCCGGCAGAGCTTCGGCCAGGTCAGCAACGCCTTCATCCGCGTGGTGAACATGGCGGACGACCAGGAACTCGCCCGCTACGACCTGACCGAGGACGCCTCCAGCGAAACGGCGATGATCTTCGGCGAGGTCTACCGCTACGGGGGCGAGTGGAAGTTCCGGGCGGTGGGACAGGGGTACGCGTCGGGGCTGCGGGGCATCGCTCTAGACTTCGGGGTCAACGTTTCGTAAAGCCGTACAAGACGATGGGGTGCCAGTGGTTCTCAAAACCTTCGGCTGGTCGTTCGCAGTCACTGCGCTCGGTCTGGCCGCAGCGGTGTTCTACGGGGGGTGGACCGCTTTTGGGATCGTGGCGATCCTGTCGATCCTCGAAATCTCGCTGTCCTTCGACAACGCGGTGGTCAACGCCGGAATCCTGAAGAAGATGAATGCCTTCTGGCAGAAGATCTTCCTCACGGTCGGCGTGCTCATCGCCGTGTTCGGCATGCGCCTGGTCTTCCCCGTCGTGATCGTCGCGATCAGTGCCAAGATCGGCCCGCTCGACGCGGTCGACCTCGCGATGAACGACAAGGAGATGTACCAGCAGCTGGTCACGGACGCCCACCCGTCCATCGCCGCCTTCGGCGGCATGTTCCTGCTGATGATCTTCCTCGACTTCATCTTCGAGGACCGTGACATCAAGTGGCTCGCCTGGCTGGAGCGCCCGCTCGCCAAGCTCGGCAAGATCGACATGCTGTCCGCGTGCATCGCCCTGATCGTCCTGGTCATCACCTCGATGACCTTCGCCACCCAGGCCCACCAGCACGGCGGCGCCCACGTGGACAAGGCGCAGACCGTCCTGGTCTCGGGCATCCTCGGCCTGATCACCTACATGGTCGTCGGCGGCCTCTCCGGCTACTTCGAGAACAGGCTGGAGGAAGAGGAGGAGGCCGAGCACGAGGCCGAGGAAGCCGCCAAGAAGAGCGGCAAGCCCGTCTCGGCCGTCGTCATGGCCGGCAAGGCCGCGTTCTTCATGTTCCTCTACCTCGAGGTCCTCGACGCGTCCTTCTCCTTCGACGGCGTCATCGGCGCCTTCGCCATCACCAACGACATCGTGCTGATGGCGCTCGGCCTCGGTATCGGCGCCATGTACGTCCGCTCGCTCACGGTCTACCTGGTCCGCCAGGGCACCCTCGACGACTACGTCTACCTGGAGCACGGCGCGCACTACGCCATCGGCGCGCTCGCCGTGATCCTGCTCGTCACCATCCAGTACGAGATCAACGAGGTCATCACCGGCCTCGTCGGCGTCGTGCTGATCGCCTGGTCCTTCTGGTCCTCCGTCCGCCGCAACAAGCGGCTGGAGGCCGAGGGCGGCGACGGGGAGCCCGCGGAGGCCGTCGCCGGGGTGTGACCCGGCCCTGATTGCGGAACGCTCCTTGTGGAGCCGTCTCTTCTTCGGCGGGGCGGCCGCGCGGATCCCACGGGACCGCGCGGCCGCCCCGCGGCATATCCGCGGCACGGCCGCGCACGGACCGACCAGGGGGGTTGGGGTACATGGGGTTCTTCGACGGGTTCTTCGACGGGATCAGGGGCGCCCGCGCGATGCGGTTCGACTCGGGCAACGCCTCGTCGAACGCCATCGAGCTGACCAAACGGCAGCCGACGGTATCGCTCACCAAACAGCAGGCCGTCCACGGCAACCTCCGGGTCAACCTCTCCTGGCGGATGCGCACCTCGGACATCGGCGGCCCCTCCGGCCAGAGCGGCCAGCTCTTCCGCCACCCCTTCAAGCTGTTCAAGCCCGACATGGTGCAGGCCCACACCCAGGGCATGGTCAACGTCGACCTCGACATGGGCTGCCTGTACGAGCTGACCGACGGGACGCGCGGCGCCGTACAGCCGCTGGGCAACCTGCTCGGCGACCTCAACGACCCGCCGTATGTGAAGCTCAGCGGGGACGACCGCTTCGGCTCCCCCTCCGGGGAGACCCTCTACGTCAACCTCGACCACGCCGACGAGATCAAGCGGCTGCTGGTCTTCGTCTACATCTACGACCAGACCCCGGCCTTCGACCGCACCCACGCCCTGGTCACCCTCTACCCGACCGCCGGCCCGAGGATCGAGATCCCGCTGGAGGAGCGCCACCCGCAGGCCCGTTCCTGCGCCGTGGTCTCCCTGCAGAACGTCAAGGGCGAGCTGATCGTCCGCCGCGAGGTGAAGTTCGTGTACGGGTTCCAGGCCGAGCTCGACCGGCTGTACGGCTGGGGGCTCCAGTGGGGGCGGGGCTACAAGACCAAGGCCTGAGCCGAGGCCCGGGATGAGGCCCGCACCCCCGCCCGGGGCGCCCCGGCCGCCCGTCAGCGGCGGATGAACTGGGGACCCTGCACCGGCAGCCGGAACGAGGGGTCCCCGCCCGGGGCCGGCACGGGCACGGGGGACACCTGCTGGGGGTAGCCGTAGGCGGGCTGGACCGGAGGCGGCGCCTGGGTGACCGGGGCGGCGGCCGGCGGGCGCATCGCGGCGGTCCGGTCGTCGGCGGACCCGGCGCCGGGCGCGGGCGCGGCGGCAGCCCCCTCACCGGCCTCGGCGGCGTTCTCGTCGACGGAGATCCCGTGATCGGTCGCGAGGCCCACCAGGCCGTCGGAGTAGCCCTCGCCCAGCGCGCGGAACTTCCACCCCTCGCCCCGGCGGTACAGCTCGCCGCAGATCAGCGCCGTCTCGGCGCCCGTCTCCGGCCGTACGTCGAAGTGGGCCAGCGGCTCCGGCGCGGCGCCCGGGGAGGCGTCGTACAGCTGGATCCGCAGGTCGTGGACCCGCTGGAAGGGCACGTCCTCGGCGGAGGCCACCACCAGGACCCGGTCCACGACCGGGGGCACGGCCCGCAGGTCCGCCTGCACCGCGTCGGTGACCCCGTCCCCGACCTGCTTCTTGCCCAGGCGCCAGACGGACCCCGAAGGGTGGCGGGGCTGGTTGTAGAACACGAAGTCCTCGTCCGAGCGCACGCGCCCGTCCGCCCCCACGAGCAGCGCGGAAGCGTCCACGTCCGGCACCTCGGGCCCGGGGGTCCAGCGCAGCACCGCCCGGACCGCCGTGGCGGCCACCGGGATGTTCGAGCCCTTCTGCATCGCGTGCGTCATGCCCGTCATCCTGCCCTCCCGGAGGGGCGGGGAACAATGCGGCCCCCCGTAGGGCCTTGTCCCCGGCCGAAGAGCTGGGCATGGTGCGAGAGGGTTACCGGAACTTCATGTGCTTGAGGAACTTTTGACTCACGGTCGTACGTACTATTACCGGCCACGCCAGTTGGGCCGCCGAGGCAGTACGGGGGAAGCACATGCGTCACTTTGGGCATATATCGCCCACGCTCCGTGAGGGCCTCTTCCACCAGGAGCCCGCCGAGTTCACCCTGGCCTCCCCCGCCCGTACCCTGGCCGCCGCGCTCGGGGCCACCCTCTACAGCCCGGCCACCCGCCCGCGGCTCGCCGCCGACATCCGCAAGCAGGCCGGCCGCGGTGTCGTCTCGATGGTCCTCTGCCTGGAGGATTCCATCAGCGACGCCGACGTCGTCGACGGCGAGGAGAACCTCGTCCGGCAGTTCGCGGCGCTCGAGGCCGAAGGTGCCGGCGCCGGGGAGCTCCCCCTCCTCTTCATCCGCGTCCGCACCCCCGAGCAGATACCCGACCTGGTGCGCCGCCTCGGCGGAACCGCCCGGAACCTGGCCGGATTCGTACTTCCCAAATTCACCGAGAGCCGCGGAACGGCCTTCCTCGACGCCGTGGTCCACGCCGAGGCGGTCAGCGGCCTCCCCCGGCTCTACGCCATGCCCGTCCTGGAGACCCCCGACCTCCTCCACCTGGAAACCCGGGTCCAGGCCCTCGCCGGCATCTCCCGGACCGTGAACCGCTACCGCGAGCGGGTCCTGGCCCTGCGCCTGGGCGTCACCGACTTCTGCTCCGTCTACGGGCTGCGCCGCACCCCCGACATGACCGCGTACGACGTCCAGATCGTGGCCGGCGTCATCGCCGACGTGGTCAACGTCCTCAGCCGCGCGGACGGCACCGGCTTCACCGTCACCGGTCCCGTCTGGGAGTACTTCCGCAGCCAGCAGCGCCTCTTCAAGCCGCAGCTGCGCCGCAGCCCCTTCCTGGAGGAGGGCGTCGAGGAACTGCGCACCGCGCTGATCGAGCACGATCTGGACGGACTGCTGCGCGAGGTCGAGCTCGACCGGGCCAACGGGTTGATGGGCAAGACCTGCATCCACCCCGCGCACGTCACCCCGGTGCACGCGCTGTCGGTCGTCTCCCACGAGGAGTACTGCGATGCCCAGGACATCCTGCGGCCCGAACGCGACGGCGGCGGAGTGATGCGTTCCGCGTACACGAACAAGATGAACGAGGTGAAGCCCCACCGGGCCTGGGCCGAGCGCACCATGCTGCGCGCCGAGGTCTTCGGTGTGGCGAAGGAGGAGGTCGGCTTCGTCGACCTCCTGACCGCCGGGCTCCAGCTGTGAGCGGCCCGCCGCCGATGACGAGGAT
This sequence comes from Streptomyces katrae, assembly GCF_000966975.1. Classification (GTDB taxonomy): domain Bacteria; phylum Actinomycetota; class Actinomycetes; order Streptomycetales; family Streptomycetaceae; genus Streptomyces; species Streptomyces katrae. Next base: position 4,566 of record NZ_JZWV01000054.1, read on the forward strand.
GACGATGAAGGGCAAGACGGCCGACACGGTGTGGTCGGGGACCTGGGTCGCGCAGCGGCTCGGCGTGCGCCTGCGGGGACCGGAGGGTGCCGACGGGGACGGGGGGCTGACGGAGCTCCTCGGCCTGGCGCTGCGGCGCAACCCCAAGCGTGCGCACCTGCTGGTCTCGCAGGTACTGGGCAAGCACGTCCCGCAGTCGCCGGCGACCGTGTACGCCGCCGGGTACGGGCTCGGCGAGCGGGTCCGGGAGCTGCTCGGCGAGCGTGCCGCCTCCGCCGTGGTCCTCGGTTACGCCGAGACCGCCACGGGGCTGGGCCACTGCGTCGCCGACGGCGTGGGCGCTGCCCCCTACCTGCACTCCACGCGCCGCCCGGTGGCGGGGGTGCGGCCCGCCGGAGGGTTCGAGGAGGCGCACTCGCACGCCACCTCGCACCTCCTGCTGCCCGAGGACCCGAAGCTGCTGGCGGGGGACGGGCCGCTGGTCCTCGTCGACGACGAGTTCTCCACCGGCAACACCGTCCTGAACACCATCCGCGACCTGCACGCCCGGCACCCGCGCGGCCACTACGTGGTCGTCGCCCTGGTCGACATGCGCTCCTCCGCCGACCGCGACCGCCTCACCGCCTTCGCCGCCGAACTGGGAGCCCGCGTGGACCTCGTCGCCCTCGCCTCGGGCACGGTCACCCTCCCGGAGGGGGTCCTGGCCAAGGGCCAGGCCCTGGTGGAGGAGTACGAGCCCCGCTCCCACTCCGGCCCACCCGTTCCCGCTGCCGCTCCGGCCACCGGGGACGGGGCCGTTCCCACCGGGACCACCGGTCCCGCGCCGGCTGCCGGGGGCGGGGCCGTTCCCACC
>NZ_JZWV01000055.1 GCF_000966975.1 Streptomyces katrae
GTTCCCACCGGGGCCGCCGGTCTCGCGTCGGCCTCCTCTGCCAGGGTGGCCGGGGGTTCGGCCGCCGGGGGCGGGGCCGTTTCCGCCGGGACTGCCGGCGCTGCTGGTTTCGCGTCGGCGGCCTCTGCCGGGGCGGCCGGGCCTTCGGCTGCCGGGGGCGGGGCCGTTCCCGCAGGGACCGCCGGTCCGGCGTCGGCCACCTCTGCCGGGGCGGCCGGTCCTTCGGTCGCCGGGGACGGGGCCGCCACCGCGCAGACCGTCGGAGCCGCCGGCGCCGTCCCCGCGTCGGCCTCGGCCGGGCCGGCGGGGGCCGCCGTGCCT
>NZ_JZWV01000378.1 GCF_000966975.1 Streptomyces katrae
TCCGCGCAGCGGCACCCGCACCCGCACCCCCGGCCGGGCAGCGGCATGGGTTCCGGGCCACTGCGTCGGGATTGGACCGTCCGGGTCGCCCCCGCCGGGGATACCGTCCGCCCATGGACGCCACCCTCGCCGCCGACCTCACCCGCCTCCCCGCCCTCCTCGACGCCGTCAGGGACGCCTCCGCCGAGGCCCTCGCGGGGCTGGACACGCGGCCCGTCGTGCCCCCGCAGGACGGGCCGCCCGAGCCCCGCCCGCTCCCCGCGGAAGCCACCGGCGCGGCTGCCGCGCTCGACGAGTTCCGGGCCCGCTGGGAGCCCCGCCTCTCCGCCTCCGCCGGCCCCCGCTACCTCGGCTTCGTCACCGGCGGCGCCACCCCCGCCGCCCTCGCGGGGGACTGGCTCACCGCCGTCCACGACCAGAACTCCAACTCCGCCATGGACGGCGCGGGCCAGCACCTGGAGCGCGAGACCGTCTCCTGGCTGCGCGAGCTCTTCGGGCTGGGCGCCGCCCACACCGGCACCTTCGTCAGCGGAGCCACCCAGTCCAACACCGTCGGCCTCGCCATCGCCCGCGAGTGGCTCGGCGAGCGCCTCGGCGTCTCCCCGGCCCAGGACGGCGCCGCCGCGCTCGGCCCCGTCCGCGTCCTCTCCGGCGCCCCGCACTCCTCCATCGCCAAGGCCCTCTCCGTCCTCGGCCTCGGCCGCTCCGCCCTCGTCCCGGTGCCCACCCTCCCCGGCCGCGAGGCCGTCGACCCCGCCGCCCTCGACCGCGCCCTCGCCGACACCCCCGGCCCGGCCGTCGTCGTCGCCAACGCCGGCACCGTCAACACCGTCGACTTCGACGACCTCCGGGCCGTCGCCGCCCTCAAGGACCGCCACGACTTCTGGCTGCACACCGACGCCGCCTTCGGCGCCTTCGCGGCCCTCTCCCCGGCCCACGCCCACCTCACCGAGGGCCTCGACGCCTCCGACTCCGTCTGCGTCGACCTCCACAAGTGGCTCAACGTCCCCTACGACAGCGCCGTCCAGTTCACCCGCCGCCGCGACCTCCAGGCCCGCGTCTTCTCCAACGCCGCCGCCTACCTCGGCCCCCTGGGCGCCGACCCCGACCTGGTCCACCTCACCCCGGAGAACTCCCACCGGCTGCGCGCCCTCGCCGCCTGGTTCACCCTGCGCGCCTACGGCCGCGAGGGTCACCGCGAGATCGTCGAACGGGACACCGCCTGCGCCCGCGCCCTCGGCGACCTCCTCGACCGGGACCCGGCCCTGCGGCTGCTCGCCCCCGTCCGGCTCAACGTCGTCTGCTTCACCCTCGCCCAGGACCCCACCCCCGAACGGCTGACCGCCCTCCGCGAGGCCGTCGCCGCCGAGGTCTTCGTGACCCCCACCGTCCTCGGGGGAACCCCGGCCCTGCGCGCCGCGTTCTCCAACTGGCGTACGACACCTGCCGACGTACGCCGAACCGCCGAAGCCCTGCGTACGGCAGCGAAGGAGATCGCATGACCGACCGCTCCCTCACCCTCGCCGAGGTCGAGGCCCTGGCCCGCTCCGCGCACGAGGGCCAGACCGACAAGGCCGGCCGCCCCTACGCCGAGCACCTCGCGGCCGTGGCCGAGGGCGTCCGCCTGCGCGGCGGCAGCCCCGCCCAGCAGGCCGCCTCCTGGCTGCACGACTCCGTCGAGGACGACGCGCTCAGCCCCGGGCAGCTCGCGGAGGCCGCCCTCCCCCAGGAGGTCAAGGACATGGTCCTGGCGCTCACGAAGCGCCCTGGAGAACCGCTCGAGGAGTACACGGCCCGCATCCTCGCCACCCCCGGCGCCGTCCTTGTCAAGGAGGCGGACCTCGCGCACAACGCGGACCCCGTACGGCTCTCCGTGCTGGACGCGCCCACCCGCGACCGGCTGACCGCCAAGTACGCCCGCGTCCGCTCCCTCCTCGGCATCACCGCCCCCTGACCTCCCGCCCGGCGCTCCTCTCCCGCCCGAAATGTGCCCGATTCGTGTGTGCTTGACGGGAAAGGCGTGCCGCCGATTCGTCACGAGGCGGATAGGAGGGCCCGGTTGGTGGGAGGATGGTCCATGTGGGGGTGTGCGCGGGCATGCCCCCGGGGCCGGCCAGGGGACGACCGAAGGTGTGATCAGAAGTGGCCATTTCGCTGTCAGTGGTGGTTCTGTTGGCGGTCATCCTGGTGATCCTGATCCGCGGCAAGCACATGAAGGCGGGCCCGGCGATCGTCGCCGTCCTCTTCGGTTTCTTCCTGGCGTCCAGCTCCATCGCCCCGGACGTCAACCGCTTCCTGAACTCCCTCGCCGACACCATCGCCGGCATCAAGCTCTGAGAGCGCCGCGGCGCCGGCGCGCCGCTGCGCCTCGCCGCGGAAACGCGTCAGGGCCGGGTCGAGGAGCAGTCCTCGACCCGGCCCTGAGCCGTTCAGAGCGGGTGACGGGAATCGAACCCGCGTAGCTAGTTTGGAAGACTAGGGCTCTACCATTGAGCTACACCCGCACAGCACGCGCCGCAGGTCCGTCGGACCTCGGCACGGACAGCATCCTAGCGGGTCGCGCAGGGGGAGTGCACACCACTTTCGAGCGCCGGGGCCCCGCCCGTGTCGCGCGCCGCGTACGCCCGGCGGGAAAACCGGGGGCGCCGGAGCGTCTTCGGGCATGTACCCTACGTGTCGCACCGACGGGGTGTGGCGCAGCTTGGTAGCGCGTCCGCTTTGGGAGCGGAAGGTCGTCGGTTCGAATCCGGCCACCCCGACCACCAGCAGTGTCCCCACGAAGATCGCGTTGTGGGCTGATTGCCGCTTGCGGTTACTATGCAAGCTGCGTGCCCGTGTGTCTGATGTACCGGGCCGAATCCGCCGAGGCCGCTGATTCACAGCGTTCCGGCAGAACCCCCAGCAGTCAGCCACAAGGAGACCGAACCGTGAAGAGCGCCGTGGAGACCCTGAACCCGACTCGGGTTCGGCTCACTGTCGAGGTGCCCTTCGAGGAGCTCAAGGACAGCCTCGACGCGGCGTACAAGAAGATCAACCAGCAGGTCACGGTGAAGGGCTTCCGCAAGGGCAAGATCCCTGCCCGCGTCATCGACCAGCGCTTCGGCCGCGGTGCGGTGCTGGAGGAGGCCGTCAACGACGCCCTCCCGAAGTTCTACACCGAGGCGATCAACGAGGCCGAGCTGAACCCGCTGGGCCAGCCGGAGGTCGACATCACCGAGCTGAAGGACGGCGAGCTGCTGGCCTTCACCGCCGAGGTGGACGTCCGCCCCGAGATCGAGATCCCGGACTACTCCGGCATCGAGGTCGAGGTCGACGCGGTCGAGGTCTCGGACGAGGACGTCGAGAAGTCGGTCGAGCAGCTGCGCAGCCGCTTCGCGTCCACCAAGGACGTCGAGCGCGCCGCCGCCGAGGGTGACGTCGTCACCATCGACCTGGAGGCCAAGGTCGACGGCGAGGTCCTGGAGGACGGTGTCGCCACCGACGTCTCCTACACCATCGGCTCGGGCGAGCTCCTCGACGGCATCGACGAGGCCGTCAAGGGCCTCGAGGCCGGTGGCGAGGCCACCTTCACCTCGCAGCTGAAGGGCGGCTCCGCCGAGGGCAAGGACGCCGAGGTCACCGTCAAGGCGTCAAGGTCACCAAGGTCTCCGCCCGCGAGCTGCCGGAGCTGGACGACGAGTTCGCCCAGATGGCGAGCGAGTTCGACACCCTCGAGGAGCTCAAGGCGGACAGCCGCAAGCGCCTCGAGAACATGAAGCAGTACGACCAGGCCACCCAGGCCCAGGAGCGCGTGCTGGAGAAGTTCCTCGAGCTCGCCGAGATCCCCGTCCCGGAGAAGCTCCTCGAGGACGAGGTCAACACCCGCAAGCACAACCTCGAGCACCACCAGCTCGGCCAGATGGGCCTGAACCTCGAGAAGTTCCTCGAGATCCAGGGCAAGACGGTCGAGGAGTTCGACGCCGAGACCCGCGAGCAGGCCGTCAAGGGCATCAAGACCCAGTTCCTGCTGGACGCCCTGGTCAACAAGGAGAAGCTGGGCGTCAACCAGGAGGAGCTCACCGAGCACCTCATGCGCCGCGCGCAGTCCTCGGGCATGTCCCCCGACCAGTTCGCCCAGGCAGTCGTCGAGGGTGGCCAGGTCCCGATGCTCGTCGGCGAGGTCGCCCGCGGCAAGGCCCTCGCGGTCGTCGTCGAGGCCGCCAAGGTCGTCGACACCAAGGGTGAGGTCATCGACCTCTCCGACGACGAGGACGAGGTCGAGGCGGCCGCCGAGGTCGTCGAGGCCGCCGTCGAGGGTGACGACGAGGCGAAGGCCGACGAGGCCAAGTAACACCCCGGGCGCAGCCCGCTGAGCAGTGCCGCGAAGGGCCCGTACGCAGCCGCGTACGGGCCCTTCCGCACGCCCTCCGCGGGCCCTCGGGACCTTGCGCTCCGAGCGAACAGTTCGGGAAGCGGGATGGCGTTGTCCGACCTGCGCGTTAGGGTCCATGAATACGAGGGCACGGGACTACCCGGAGCCGGCGGGGCATCGCACCACCGGCCGGTCCGCGCCCCAGAACGAGACGCTGAGACGGCATGTGGCCGTCGGAGACGAGCAGGTGGATACGTGACGAATCTGAAGCCTTACGCCGCGGGTGAGCCGTCCATCGGTGGCGGCCTCGGCGACCATGTCTACAACCGGCTGCTCGGCGAGCGCATCATCTTCCTCGGCCAGCAGGTCGACGACGAGATCGCCAACAAGATCACGGCGCAGCTCCTTCTCCTGGCCGCGGACCCGGACAAGGACATCTACCTGTACATCAACAGCCCGGGTGGCTCCGTGACGGCCGGCATGGCGATCTACGACACCATGCAGTACATCCCGAACGACGTCATCACCATCGGCATGGGCATGGCCGCCTCCATGGGCCAGTTCCTGCTCACCGGCGGTACCCCGGGCAAGCGCTTCGCGCTCCCGAACACCGACATCCTGATGCACCAGGGCTCCGCCGGCATCGGCGGCACCGCGTCGGACATCAAGATCCAGGCCCAGTACCTGCTGCGCACCAAGCAGCGCATGGCCGAGATCACCGCGCACCACTCGGGCCAGACCGTGGAGGCCATCATCCGCGACGGCGACCGCGACCGCTGGTTCACGGCGGAGGAGGCCAAGGAGTACGGCCTCATCGACGAGATCATCTCCGCCGCGTCCCTGGTCCCGGGCGGCGGCGGCACCGGGGCCTGACCCCGGCCCCGGCCCCGGCGGCACGGACCGCCGTGCGCCAGCCCGCCCGTCCAGGCACCCCCAGCCCGCAGAACGCCACCAGGATGGTGAACACCCAGATGCAGAACAACTTCTCCGCGAGCGGCCTCTACTCCGGCCCGCAGGTGGACAACCGCTACGTCGTCCCGCGCTTCGTCGAGCGCACCTCGCAGGGCGTGCGCGAGTACGACCCGTACGCGAAGCTCTTCGAGGAGCGCGTGATCTTCCTCGGCGTGCAGATCGACGACGCCTCCGCCAACGACGTCATGGCGCAGCTGCTGTGCCTGGAGTCGATGGACCCGGACCGCGACATCTCGATCTACATCAACAGCCCCGGCGGCTCCTTCACGGCGCTGACGGCCATCTACGACACGATGCAGTTCGTGAAGCCCGACATCCAGACGGTCTGCATGGGCCAGGCGGCCTCCGCCGCCGCGGTCCTGCTCGCCGCCGGCACCCCGGGCAAGCGCATGGCCCTCCCGAACGCCCGCGTGCTGATCCACCAGCCGTCCGGCGGCACCGGCCGCGAGCAGCTCTCCGACCTGGAGATCGCGGCCAACGAGATCCTGCGCATGCGCGACCAGCTGGAGACCATGCTGGCCAAGCACTCGACCACGCCGATCGAGAAGATCCGCGACGACATCGAGCGCGACAAGATCCTCACGGCCGAGGACGCACTGGCCTACGGCCTGATCGACCAGATCGTCTCGACCCGCAAGATGAACGCGGCCTGATCCTTGCCGCCAGTTGGCGCGGACGCACCGCAGGATTCTGCGATGTGAACCGCGTCAAGGGGGCCCCGTACGGGGCCCCCGGCAAGGTACCGTCGGATATGAGGCACCAGGAGCGCTGAACCAAGCGTCTCCCAGGCGAAGGGGAAGCACCTCGTGGCACGCATCGGTGACGGCGGCGACCTGCTCAAGTGCTCGTTCTGCGGGAAGAGCCAGAAGCAGGTGAAGAAGCTCATCGCAGGACCCGGTGTGTACATCTGCGACGAGTGCATCGACCTCTGCAACGAGATCATCGAAGAGGAGCTCGCGGAGACCTCCGAGGTCCGGTGGGAGGAACTCCCCAAGCCCCGTGAGATCTACGAGTTCCTGGAGAGCTACGTCGTCGGCCAGGAGCCGGCGAAGAAGGCCCTCTCGGTAGCGGTCTACAACCACTACAAGCGCGTCCAGGCCGGCGAGAACGGCGGCGCGCAGGGCCGTGACGACGCGATCGAACTCGCGAAGTCCAACATCCTGCTGCTGGGCCCCACGGGCTCCGGCAAGACCCTGCTGGCCCAGACTCTGGCCCGCATGCTGAACGTCCCGTTCGCCATCGCCGACGCCACCGCCCTGACGGAGGCCGGCTACGTGGGCGAGGACGTGGAGAACATCCTCCTCAAGCTGATCCAGGCGGCGGACTACGACGTCAAGAAGGCCGAGACCGGGATCATCTACATCGACGAGATCGACAAGGTCGCCCGCAAGAGCGAGAACCCGTCGATCACGCGCGACGTCTCGGGCGAGGGCGTCCAGCAGGCCCTCCTGAAGATCCTGGAAGGCACGACCGCCTCGGTCCCGCCGCAGGGCGGACGCAAGCACCCGCACCAGGAGTTCATCCAGATCGACACGACGAACGTGCTCTTCATCGTGGGCGGCGCCTTCGCCGGCCTCGAGAAGATCATCGAGTCGCGCGCGGGCGCCAAGGGCATCGGCTTCGGGGCGACGATCCGCTCGAAGCGGGAGATCGAGGCGAGCGACCAGTTCCAGGAGGTCATGCCGGAGGACCTGGTGAAGTTCGGGATGATCCCGGAGTTCATCGGCCGTCTCCCCGTCATCACCTCGGTCCACAACCTGGACCGCGAGGCCCTCCTCCAGATCCTGGTCGAGCCGCGCAACGCGCTGGTGAAGCAGTACCAGCGCCTGTTCGAACTCGACGGCGTGGAACTGGACTTCGAGCGCGAGGCCCTGGAGGCCATCGCCGACCAGGCCATCCTCCGCCAGACGGGCGCGCGCGGCCTGCGCGCCATCATGGAAGAGGTCCTGATGTCGGTGATGTACGAGGTCCCGTCCCGCAAGGACGTGGCCCGCGTGGTCATCACGGCGGACGTGGTCCGCTCGAACGTCAACCCCACCCTGGTCCCCCGCATCGTCCCGAAGGACCAGGGCCCGCACGAGAAGTCGGCGTAGCCGCACTGTTGTTGCACGCGGAAGGGGCGCTCCCGATGGGAGCGCCCCTTCTGACGTTGAGGATCAGCCGGTCAGGCCACCATATTCGGCCTTTCGTTCGATTCTCTATGGACTCCCGGAGAGCTCGCTGATTGGCTACCACCCGGTAAGAGATTGACTCTGTATGAGGTGGATGCATGACCAGGGCACGACGGACGATCGGGATTCTCGCGGCGACGGCGATGGCAGGTGCGCTGCCGGTCCTCGTGGCCTCGCCGGCACAGGCATCGTTCACGGACTGCACCAATTACATGCGAAACATGGGTTACCGGGTTGGCCCCAACGTTCAGAATGCGTGCAGCAATGGCGAATCCGGCCTGGTGGGCAAGACGGTCTGCTGGCAGATCCTGGTAAATGTTGGTGTGCCCGTGAGTCACGCCGACGAGGCGTGTTACCAGGCTGCGCGCTGACACTGCCACCTCGGGGGCCCAGTCCGCACTCGGCCCCCGAGGGCTGGATCAGGCCTTGGTCCGGCTGGTGTTGTAAAGCTTCGCGGCCAGCGCGGCCACCTCGTCAAGGGTGCCGCTGCTGCCGCCGACCAGAAGCACCGCCGGGTCGATGGCGTTCACTCCGACCAGCGTCGAGTGGTCGCCCCAGGCGCAGGACGGAACCTGGATCTCCTTGGGCTCCTTGCCCGTGGCAGCGGGCTTGAGGTTGACCAGCTTCACGTAGGCGCACTTCATCACAGCGCCCTTGAACCCCGCCGGGCTGAACTCCTTCGGAGTGCCGACCACCTCATACTTGAAGCCGATCTTCTCGGCTTCGGGGTTGTTCTGGCTGAGGCCGGCGTAGTAATTGTCGATCGCCTTGGCGGGATCGGCGATGTCGCCCCAGAGCCCGCTGGCGGAGAGCGACTTGCCCTTCGGGTCCGTACCCACCTGGTACTTGGCGTTCGCGCTGTGGGCGTTCTGTACGCCGAGCGCTTCAGCCTTCGTCTTCTTGTCCCCGGTCAGCGGGGCCTCGGACGCCGCTGCTGCTCCGGTGGCGTCAGGCGCCTTCTGGTAGCTGTCGACCGCAGCGGGGAAAGCCAGCTTGTAGCCCTTCGTGGCGTCGGAGACCCCGCCCGAGCCGCCCAGGAACCACCAGCCGGCGCCGCCGATGACGGCCACCACTGCGATCACCGCGATGATCGGGCCCGCCTTCGACTTCTTCGGGGGTGCCGGCGGGGGCATGTAGCCCTGCTGCGGGGGTTGCTGCTGGTAGCCGTACGCGGGCTGCGGGGCCGGCGGCGTCTGGTAGCCGCCCTGCTGGGGGTAGCCCGGCGGCGGGGGAGGGGTCGGCTGGGGGTAGGCCGGCGGCGGGGCCTGCTGGGGGTAGCCGTAGGCCGGCTGCTGGGGCTGCTGGCCGTACGGGTTCGGCGGCGGCGGGGGCTGCTGCCCGTAGGGGCCCGGCTGCTGCGGCTGCTGGCCGTACGGCCCTGGCTGGTTGTAACTCATCCCGAGTCCCCCTGTGAGGTTCCTTATCCGTTTCACACATCCTGGCGGAAGGCCTGGGCGGCGGGGGCATCGGGGTCCGGGCCGTTACCGAACTACGACCCTGCTGGTACCTCCATCGCACCCCGCAGCGCACGCGTCTGCGCCGCCAGCGCGTCGAGCGCGACCGGCTTGTTCTCGACGGGGACGGTGACCGTGACCAGTGAGCTGTGGTCGGCCCACATGCACATCGTCAGCTGCTCCGCCCCCACGGGCACCGTCCCGCAGCGCATCGCCCCGCCCGCCGGGGCGCCGGAGTCCTCCGTGACGGCCCCGTTGACGCCCATGTCGTGCAGGCCGCGGGTGAGGGCGGCCCCGGGGTCGTCGTCCGTGAAGGTTCCGGCGGCGCCGCTGACCACCAGCTGGGCGGTGCCCGACGGGTCGGCGTAGACCACGGCCACCGGCGTCGTGCCCTTCTTGGGAGTGCCCTGACCCTGCTTGATCGCGTCGACCCGCGGCCCGGACTCCTGGAGGGCCAGCCCCTGGAAGGACGCGGGCGGGACCAGCTTGTACCGGCCGGCGTCCTCGGGGCCGCCGAGGGCCGCGTGCACGGCCCACTTGCCGAGGAACGCCCCCGCCGCGAGGCCCAGTACGGTCCCGGCTGCGCCGAGGACCTGCTTGCGCTTGCGCCGCGCGGGCGATATTGGCTGGTAGGGGAAGGTGGCGGGCGGGGTGATCTCGTTCATGGGCGCATGAGACGTCCCCGGACCGGCCGGGGTCAACGGGAGCGCCCGCTGTGGAATGGATTCGTGACGCGGGCGGGCCCCGCCGTATCCTGTGCCCCGTGACCGAGAACACGCAGACACCCAGTGCCCCCAACTCCGAACTGCCGACCCAGTACGCGCCGGCCGAGGTAGAGGGGAAGCTCTACGAGCGCTGGGTAGAGCGTGGCTACTTCACCGCCGACGCCGCGAGCGAGAAGCCCGCGTACACCATCGTCATCCCGCCGCCGAACGTCACCGGCTCCCTCCACCTGGGCCACGCCTTCCAGCACACGCTCATGGACGCCCTGACCCGCCGCAAGCGGATGCAGGGCTTCGAGTCGCTGTGGCTGCCCGGCATGGACCACGCCGGCATCGCCACCCAGAACAAGGTCGAGCAGCAGCTCGCCGAGGAGGGCAAGTCCCGCCACGACCTGGGGCGCGAGGAGTTCGTCGAGCGCGTCTGGCAGTGGAAGGAAGAGTACGGCGGCAAGATCCTCGGCCAGATGCGCCGACTCGGTGACGGCGTCGACTGGTCGCGCGAGCGGTTCACCATGGACGAGGGCCTGTCCAAGGCCGTCCAGACCATCTTCAAGAAGCTCTACGACGACGAGCTGATCTACCGCGCCGAGCGCATCATCAACTGGTGTCCCCGCTGCCTCACGGCCATCTCCGACATCGAGGTGGAGTACCAGGAGGACGCCGGCGAGCTGGTCTCCATCAAGTACGGGGAGGGCGAGGACACCCTCGTCGTCGCCACCACCCGCGCCGAGACGATGCTCGGTGACACCGCCATCGCCGTCCACCCGGACGACGAGCGCTACAAGCACCTGGTCGGCAAGCTCATCAAGCTGCCGCTCACCGACCGCTCGATCCCGGTCGTCGCGGACGCGCACGTCGACCCCGAGTTCGGCACCGGCTGCGTCAAGGTGACGCCCGCCCACGACCCGAACGACTTCGCCATCGGGCAGCGCCACGGCCTGCCCAACATGACGATCATGGACGAACACGGTGTCATCACCGTCCACGGCCCCTTCCTGGGCCTGGACCGGTTCGAGGCCCGGTCCGCGGTCGTCGGCGCCCTGCGCGAGCAGGGCCGGATCGTCGCCGAGAAGCGCCCGTACCTGCACTCCGTCGGTCACTGCTCGCGCTGCAGCACCACCATCGAGCCCCGGCTGTCCCTCCAGTGGTGGGTCAAGGTCGAGACCCTCGCGAAGAACGCCGGTGACGCGGTCCGTGACGGCCGGGTCAAGATCCACCCGCAGGAGATGGAGCGGCGCTACTTCGACTGGGTCGACAACCTCAACGACTGGTGCATCTCCCGCCAGCTGTGGTGGGGCCACCGCATCCCGGTCTGGTACGGCCCGGACGGTGAGGTCGTCTGCGTCGGCCCCGACGAGCAGCCGCCGACGGGCGAGGGCTGGACCCAGGACACCGACGTCCTCGACACCTGGTTCTCTTCCGGCCTGTGGCCCTTCTCCACCCTGGGCTGGCCGGAGAAGACCCCGGACCTGGCGAAGTTCTACTCCACCGACGTCCTGCTGACCGGCCACGACATCATCTTCTTCTGGGTCGCCCGGATGATGATGTTCGGCCTGTACGCCATGGACGGCGAGGTCCCGTTCAAGACCATCGCCCTGACCGGCCTGGTCCGCGACGAGCGCGGCAAGAAGATGTCGAAGTCCTTCGGCAACGTCGTCGACCCGCTGGACTGGATGGACAAGTACGGCTCCGACGCCGTCCGCTTCACCCTGGCCAAGGGCGCCAACCCGGGCACCGACGTGCCGATCGGCGAGGACTGGGTCCAGGCCTCCCGCAACTTCGCCAACAAGATCTGGAACGCCACCCGTTTCGCGCTGATGAACGGCGCGACGGTCGAGGGCGAGCTGCCGCCGGTCGAGAAGATGTCGGCCACCGACCGCTGGATCCTCTCCCGCCTGAACAAGACCGTCGCGCAGGTCGACGCGTACTACGAGGACTTCCAGTTCTCGAAGCTGAGCGAGGCCCTGTACCACTTCGCGTGGGACGAGGTCTTCGACTGGTACGTCGAGCTGTCGAAGACGACCTTCTTCGCGGGCGGCGAGGGCGCGCAGGTCTCCGGCCGGGTCCTCGGCGAGGTCCTGGACACCATGCTGCGCCTGCTGCACCCGGTCGTCCCGTTCGTCACCGAGACGCTGTGGACCACCCTCACGGGCGGCGAGTCCCTCGTGGTCGCCGACTGGCCCGAGGACAGCGGCTTCCGCGACGAGGCCGCCGAGAAGGAGATCGAGAACCTCCAGGCCGTCGTCACCGAGGTCCGCCGGTTCCGCGCCGACCAGGGCCTGCAGCCGGGCCAGAAGGTCCCGGCCCGCCTGGACCTGGCGGGTACCGCGCTGGCCGCGCACGAGGGTGCCATCCGTCAGCTGCTGCGCCTCCAGCCGGAGGGCGAGGGCTTCAGCGCCACCGCCACCCTGCCGGTCGCCGGCGCCACGGTCGCCCTCGACCTGTCGGGGACCATCGACGTGGCCGCCGAGCGCAAGCGCCTCTCCAAGGACCTCGGCGCCGCCGAGAAGGAGAAGCAGCAGGCCGAGGCGAAGCTCGGGAACGAGGCCTTCCTGGCGAAGGCCCCCGACAACGTCGTGGACAAGATCAAGGGCCGGCTGGCCAAGGCCGAGGCGGACATCGCCCGGATCCAGGCCTCGTCACGACCGCGCGGGGGGCCTGTCGCATGCCCGTCCCGAGCCGTTCGACCCGGTACGGGGTGCCGCATGTCACCTCATATGTCCATTCGGCCGAGCCGATCCCGGGCGCGGACCACGCATGATGGGTCCATGCACCTGAAGCCCTCCGTCCCGGTACTGCACCGGGCCGTGGCCTCCGGGCGCCGGCTCGCCGAGGGCTGGGGCGCCTCGCCCCGGGCACAGGACGCCCTCGCGGCCCTGAGCTGCCTGGGCCTGATGGCGCTGGACCTGCCGGGCCTGGCCGCCGCCGACAACTCGCTCAACGGCTGGCAGGCGGCCCTGGCGCTGGCGGCCGGCAGTACGACCCTGCTGGTGCGGCGCCGGCTGCCGTGGGCGCCGTACCTCACCGCGCTGCTCTTCATCGGCTGGCTGCACGAGCTGACCCTGATCCAGTTCGCCCTGTACTCCGTCGGCCGCTACCGGGGCCGGCGGGCGGCGGTCCTGGCCACCACCGGCTACGTCGCCTTCGCGCTCGCCGTGTTCTGCCTGCCGGGCTGGCCCGAGCCGAAGGCGGAGACGCTCAGCGCCTTCCTCAGTCTGGTCGTGCCCATCGGGGTGCTCGCCTCCGCCGTCGGGATCGCCGCGTACCGGCACGACCTGGTGCGCGAGCTGGAGGCCCGGCGTGCCGAGGCGGCCGTGCTGCACGCCGTCCAGCAGGAGCGGACCTCCGTCGCCCGCGACGTCCACGACTTCGTCGGACGGGAGCTGACCCTGCTGACGGTGCGCTCCGAGGCGCTGTCGATGCGGGCGCGGGAGACCCCGTACGCCAAGGACTTCGAGGAGCTGTCCGACACGGCCCGCCGGGCCCACCTGGTGCTGAACGAGATCATCGTGCAGCGGGGGGAGCGGGCCGCGACCCCGGGGGTGGAGGGGCTGGCGGCGCTGGCCGAGGAGAGCGGACGGGCCGGATCGCCGGTCCGGCTCACCATGGACCCGCAGGCCCACGCCCTCTCCCCGCTGCGGCAGGCGGCGGTCTACCGGGTGGTGCAGGAGTGCCTGACGAACGCGGCCAAGCACGCGCAGGGGGAGACCATCGAGGTGTCGGTCCGGGTGGACGGCCCGCACCTGAGGATCGCCGTCAGCAACCCCCTCCCGGTCCGCACCCCGGGCCGGGCGCCGGTCTCGGCCGGCTCGGGCACGGCGAGCATGGCCGAGCGCGTCCGCAGCGTGGGCGGGAACCTGACGGCACGTCGAGGCGAGGACCGGTACGAGGTCGTCGCGACCCTGCCCCGCGGCTGACCCCGGGCCGCCGGAGCCTCCGGCGCCCGGTCAGGCCTTCGCCGGGGACAGCAGCGACCCCAGCGCGTCCAGGTCCTCCACGCAGCGCCCCGAACCGAGGGCCACGCAGTCCAGGGGCGCGTCGGCCACGAACACCGGGATGCCCGTCGCGGAGGCCATGCGCAGGTCCAGGCCGGGCAGCAGCGCACCGCCGCCGGTGAGGACGATGCCGTGCTCCATGACGTCCCCCGACAGCTCGGGCGGGCACTCCTCCAGGGTGGCGCGCACCGCGGCGATGATCGCCTCGACCGGCTCGTCCAGCGCGGCCCGCACGTCGGCCGCGGTCAGCTCCAGGGTCTTGGGCATGCCGCCGACCCGCTCCCGGCCGCGCACGGTGAAGGTACGGGTCTCCAGCTCCGGCCGCTCCGGGACGGGCCAGGCCGAGCCGATCGCGACCTTCACGTCCTCGGCGGTGCGCTCGCCGATGAGCAGGGAGTGCTCCTTGCGCACATGGTCCATGATCGCGCTGTCGAGGCGGTCCCCGCCGATCCTCAGGGACTGCGAGGTCACGATCCCGCCGAGGGAGATGACGGCCACCTCTGAGGTGCCGCCGCCGATGTCCACGACCATCGAGCCGCGCGCCTCGGCCACCGGCAGCCCGGCCCCGATCGCGGCCGCCATGGGCTCCTCGATCAGGTGCACGGACCGGGCGCCGGCCCGGGTGGAGGCGTGGACGATGGCCCGCCGTTCGACCGGAGTGACCCCGGACGGTACGCAGATCACCATCCGGGTGCGGGGCCGCCGGCCGGGGACCGCCTTGCGGACGAAGTGCCGGATCATCTCCTCGGCCGCCTCGTAGTCGCAGATCACCCCGTCCTTGAGGGGGCGGATCGCGGTGATGGAGCCCGGGGTGCGGCCGATGGTCTCCTTGGCCTCCGTGCCGACGGCGAGCGCGGTGGTCGTGCCCGCCTTGACCGCTACCACGGACGGCTCATTGAGGACGATCCCGTGTCCGCGGGCGTAGACGAGGGTGTTCGCGGTCCCCAGGTCTATGCCTATGTCCCGGCTGGAGGCGGTCTTGTCGGTACTGGCCTGCGGCATTTGTTCCCCAATCTCCCGTCCGCAAGGCTTGCATAACGATCCGGTCGCTTTCGCCGCCGAAGGTCCCGAAACGGCCGGGCCGAAGGTCCCCGGGGTACGCGTCCGTAGACTGGGGGCTGTGAGTGAGCAGCAGCCCGAGGGCCAGGACCGCGACCGCGACGGCACGTTCGACGAGTTCGACCAGATAGTGGCGGAAGAAGCCGACCGAGACCCCGACCTGGCGGTGATCGAGGCCGGCAGCCGCACCCTGCGCGCCCAGGCCGGCCCGCCCTCGGGCGACCCGGTGCCCGCCCGCCCCGAGGACCCCGAGGTGGCCAAGGCGCTGCTGGAGGTGGAGCAGGAGCTCGCCACCCGCTGGGGCGAGACCAAGCTGGACCCGTCCGTCAGCCGCATCGAGGCGCTGATGGACGTCCTGGGCCAGCCCCAGCGCGCCTACCCGACGATCCACGTCACCGGTACGAACGGCAAGACCAGCACGGCCCGCATGATCGAGGCCCTGCTGAACGCCTTCGAGCTGCGGACCGGCCGCTACACCAGCCCGCACGTCCAGTCCGTCACGGAGCGGATCAGCCTGGACGGGGCGCCGATCAGCGCCGAGCGGTTCATCGAGACCTACCACGACATCAAGCCGTACGTGGAGATGGTCGACGCCGCCGAGGACTTCCGGCTGTCCTTCTTCGAGGTCCTCACCGGCATGGCCTACGCGGCCTTCGCGGACGCGCCGGTGGACGCGGCCGTGATCGAGGTCGGCATGGGCGGCACCTGGGACGCCACCAACGTGATCGACGCGTCGGTCGCCGTCATCACCCCGATCAGCCTGGACCACACGGACCGGCTGGGCTCCACGCCCGGTGAGATCGCGGGGGAGAAGGGCGGCATCATCAAGCAGGACGCCACCGTGATCCTCGCGCAGCAGCCGGTGGACGCGGCGCAGGTGCTGCTGAAGCGGGCCGTGGAGGTCGACGCGACCGTGGCCCGTGAGGGCATGGAGTTCGGCGTGGTCTCCCGCGAGGTGGCGGTCGGCGGCCAGATGCTGACCCTGCGCGGGATGGGCGGCGAGTACGACAACATCTTCCTGCCGCTGTACGGCGCCCACATGGCGCAC
>NZ_JZWV01000379.1 GCF_000966975.1 Streptomyces katrae
AAGGCAGCAGGCGCGCGAGCTGGACGCGGACACGGTGCGGCAGGCCTTCGCCTCGGTGACCTCGCCGGGCCGGATGGAGGTCGTGCGCCGCAGCCCCACGGTGATCCTGGACGCCGCGCACAACCCGGCGGGCGCGCAGGTCACCGCTGAGGCCGTGACGGAGGCGTTCGGCTTCAGCCGGCTGATCGGTGTGGTGGCCGCGAGCGAGGGCAAGGACGTCAAGGGCGTCTTCGAGGCCTTCGAGCCGATCTTCGCGGAGGTCGTGGTCACCGAGAACACCAGCCACCGGGCGATGGGCGCGGACGAGCTGGCCGCGATCGCGGTCGAGGTCTTCGGCCCCGACCGGGTGCAGGTGGAGCCCCGGCTGGACGACGCCCTGGAGGCGGCCGTCACGCTGGCGGAGGAAGAGGCCGAATACGGAGGGGCCGGGGTCCTCGTGACCGGTTCCGTGATCACGGTGGGCGAGGCGCGCCTGCTGTTCAAGAGGGGCTGAGGATCGATGCGCACGCTCTGCGCGAGCACGCTGATCGGTGAATTCTTCGTCGTCGGCTTCGCGGGCCTGGTGGCCATGAAGAACCCGGACCTGACCCAGGCCGAGGTCTGGACGGTCTGCGGCGTGACGATGCTGCTGTCGGTGCTGCTGTGCGGGATGCTGTCGCGCCGGGGTGCGGTGGAGCTCGGCTGGGCGCTGCAGATCGGCCTGATCGCGAGCGGTTTCGTGGTCCCGACGATGTTCTTCCTCGGCGCGGTCTTCGCGGCCCTGTGGTGGTGCTCGGTGCGCTACGGGCGCCGGATCGACGCGATCAAGGCGAGCTGGGCCGCCCGTCAGGCCGAGGCTGACGCTGCGTGACCGGTCCCCGTACCGGCCCTGTAGATTCGCCCTACCGCACCCGTATGCCGCAAGGAGTTGGAACATGACCCAGCGCACGCTCGTCATCCTCAAGCCGGACGCCGTCCGCCGTGGCCTCATCGGCGAGATCATCGGCCGGATCGAGCGGAAGGCCGGCTGGACCATTCCCGCGCTGGAGCTGCGCACTCTGGACCAGGAGACCCTGGAGACGCACTACGGCGAGCACAAGGGCAAGCCCTTCTACGAGCCCCTCATGGGCTTCATGTCGAGCGGCCCGGTCGTCGTCCTGGTGGTCGAAGGGGAACGCGTGATCGAGGGTGTCCGCCAGCTGGCCGGACCCACCGACCCGATCGCCGCGGCGCCCGGCTCCATCCGGGGCGACTTCGGGTCCATCACCCGGGAGAACCTGATCCACGCCTCGGATTCCGAGGAGTCCGCGGAGCGCGAGCTGAAGCTGTTCTTCCCCGCTCTCTGAGCCGTCGCGCGCATTCCTTTCTGACGCGACATCAGCCAAATAGCGCTCACGACCTGGGGCGACCGAAGTAATTTCGGTCGCCCTTCGGTATTGCGGGCCGTGTCCGGGAACGCATGGACAGGACACGACGTCACCACTAAGGGGGCGGGTATCCGTTCCGGCGGGTTCGCCGGAGTCCCGTCGCGCGATGTCCGTACCCGCGGCACTACGATGGGGCCTCCACCCACACACCCACCTCGCCGACCTGACAGCAGCCGCTATCAACTGGAAGGCCAGACGCTCCTCATGGGGAACAAGGGGAACAACATGTCGTTCATCGGCCGTGACATGGCGATCGACCTCGGGACCGCCAACACGCTGGTGTACGTGAGGGGCCGGGGAATCGTCCTGAACGAGCCGTCCGTGGTCGCCATCAACACGAACACCGGTGGCATCCTGGCGGTCGGCTCCGAGGCGAAGAAGATGATCGGGCGCACGCCCGGCAACATCGTCGCCGTACGCCCCCTCAAGGACGGCGTGATCGCCGACTTCGAGATCACCGAGCGGATGCTCCGGTACTTCATCCTCAAGATCCACAAGCGCCGCTACCTGGCGCGCCCGCGCGTGGTGGTCTGCGTGCCCTCCGGCATCACCGGAGTGGAGCGCCGCGCCGTCATCGAGGCGTCCACCCAGGCCGGCGCCCGCCAGGTGCACATCATCGAGGAGCCCATGGCCGCCGCCATCGGCTCGGGCCTGCCCGTCCACGAGGCCACCGGCAACATGGTCGTGGACATCGGCGGCGGCACCACCGAGGTGGCCGTCATCTCCCTCGGCGGAATCGTCACGGCTCAGTCCATCCGGGTGGCCGGCGACGAGCTGGACAACGCGATCATCCAGCACATCAAGAAGGAGTACTCGCTCCTCCTCGGCGAGCGCACCGCCGAACAGATCAAGATCACCATCGGGTCGGCGTACGACCTCGACAAGGACGAGCACACCGAGATCCGCGGCCGCGACCTGGTCTCGGGCCTGCCCAAGACCGTGGTCATCTCCGCGGCCGAGGTCCGCAAGGCCATCGAGGAGCCCGTCAACGCCATCGTCGACGCCGTCAAGACCACCCTCGACAAGTGTCCGCCGGAGCTCTCCGGCGACATCATGGACCGCGGCATCGTGCTCACCGGCGGCGGCGCCCTGCTGCGCGGCCTCGACGAGCGGCTGCGCCGTGAGACGGGCATGCCGATCCACATCGCCGAGGACCCGCTCGACTCCGTGGCCCTCGGCTCCGGCAAGTGCGTCGAGGAGTTCGAGGCCCTCCAGCAGGTCCTGGACGCCCAGCCCCGGCGGTGATCAAATCCCCGTAACGGGGCATGTGGAACACAAGGATCCGCCGTACGGGTGCTGTCGCGCCCGTGCGGCGGATCGTTGATATACAGGCACAG
>NZ_JZWV01000380.1 GCF_000966975.1 Streptomyces katrae
AGTCCGGAGAGCCCCGGCCACCGCCGGAACGGTTCCGCCGCACGAGTTTCTACGAGGAAGGCACGGCCGCCGCACGTGAGGGACACACGAGAGAGCCGGCTGCTCCTGGTACTGCTGATCGCCATCGCGTTCGCGCTGATCACGGTGGACATCAGAGCGGGAGAGGCTTCGCCGGTCGACGGCGCCCGGCGGGCCGCCGCGGCCGTCTTCGGCCCCGTCGAGAAGGGCGTGGCGACCGCCGTGGACCCCGTCGCCAACGCCATAGGGGCCGTCCGCGACTCCGACGAGCGCCACAACCGGATCACGGCCCTGGAACGCGAGAACACCGCCCTGAAGATCAAGCTGGGCAGCGACGACCGGACCCGCAGCCGCATCCACGAGCTCGACGAGATGCTCAAGCGGGCCGGCACCGGACAGTACGGCATCAAGGGCGCCGAGGTCATCGGGATAGGAGCGGCCCAGGGCTTCTCCTGGACCGTCACCATCGACGCCGGCAGCAAGGACGGCATCGAACGCGACATGACCGTCCTCAACGGCGACGGCCTCGTCGGCCGCGTCGCCACCGTCGGCCCCGACACCGCCACCGTCGTCCTCGCCAACGACCCCGGCTTCACCGTCGGCACCCGCCTGGAGAAGTCCGGCGAACTCGGCTTCGCCACCGGCCAGGGCGACCGCGCCCTCTCCGTCCAGATGCTCAACGGCCGCGCCAAGATCAGCCCCGGCGACCGGCTCGTCACCTTCGGCTCCCGCGCGAACAAGCCCTTCGTCCCCGGGGTCCCGATCGGCGAGGTCGTCAAGGTCGACCCCTCGGGCGGCGACCTGACCCGCACCGTCTGGGTCCGCCCCTTCGTCGGCTTCTCCCGCCTGGACATCGTCGGCGTGGTCGTCATGCCCCCGCGCGAGGACCCCCGCGACGCCGTCCTGCCGCCCAAGCCCGAGCCGCCCAAGCCCACCCCGACGGTCACCGTCACGGTCACCCCGTCCCCCTCCGCCAGCGTCTCCGGCAAGCCGGCCGACGAGTAGGAGCTGACCGCCATGCGCATCAACCGGATCCTGCTCGCGGGCTCGCTCGTCTCCGTCGCCCTCGTCCTCCAGGTCACCGTCCTCGGACGGCTCCAGCTGCCCGGAGCCGTCCCCGACCTGGTCCTGCTGACCGTCGTCGCCCTCGCCCTGGTCTACGGACACGTCAGCGGAGCCCTCATCGGCTTCGCCGCCGGCCTCCTCACCGACCTCGCCCCGCCCGCCGACCACGCCGCCGGACGGTACGCCCTCGTCCTGTGCCTCATCGGCTACCTCGTGGGCCTGGCCCGCCCCGACAGCGGCCGCTTCCGCTCCGCCTGGGGGCCGATGCTCACCGTCGTCGCCGCCGCGATCGGCTCCACCCTCCTGTACGCGGGCGTCGGCGCCCTCGTCGGCGACACCGCCGCCCGCCACGTGGGCCTGGTCGGGCTGCTGTTCACCGCGACCCTCTACGACCTGCTCCTCGCCCCGTTCACCGTGCCGTTCATCATGGCCCTCGCCCGCCGTGCGGAGAACGACCCGATGGCCGTCGAGGCCAACGGCGGCCCCCCGCAGGGCAAGGACGTCGCCTCCGGCTGGCTGGCCGGCGGCACCGGCCTGCGCATCGGCAGCCAGCGCGGCGGCCTGCGGCTGATGACCGCGCGCGGCCGCGCCAACCGGGCCGGCCGCATAAAGGGTGTCAAAGGTGTCAAAGGCGTGAAGAGCGTCAGGAAGCTGTGACGGGGGAGCAGTAGTGACCAACATTCCGGAGACCGGCCGCACCCCCCGGGTGCAGATCCGGCTCGTCATCCTCCAGGTGCTCGTCTTCTCGCTGCTGCTCACCCTCGGCGGACGGCTGTGGTACCTCCAGATCCGCAACGGCAAGGAATACTCCGACGAGGCCAAGAACAACCACGTCCAGCAGGTCGTCCAGCCCGCCGTCCGCGGCTCCATCCTCGACGCCCGCGGCATCCCCCTCGCCGACAACGAGACCCGCCTCGTCGTCTCCGCCAGCCGCACCGAGCTGATGAAGATAAAGGACAAGGGCAAGGGCGTACTCACCCGCCTCGCCGGGGTCCTGGACATGAAGCCGCAGGACGTCATGGACAAGGTCCGGCTCTGCGACTCCAAGACCCCCCAGCCCTGCTGGAACGGCTCCCCCTACCAGCCGATCCCCGTCACCCTCGAAGCCACCACCCAGCAGGCGCTCCAGATCCGCGAACGCCCCGAGGACTTCCCCGGCATCACCGCCGAGCCCACCGCCGTACGCCGCTACCCGGCCCCCGGTGGCGCCAACACCGGCCAGGTCCTCGGCTACCTCTCCCCGGTCACCGACGACGAGATCGTCAAGGCCAAGAACACGAACTCGCCGTTCCTGCGCTCCGACCAGGTCGGCCGCTTCGGCCTCGAACGCACCTACGACAAGCAGCTGCGCGGCAAGTCCGGCGTCACCCGCTACGAGGTCGACAACCTCGGCCGCGTCATCGGCCAGGCCGAGAACGACCCGGCCGTCCCCGGCGCCCACCTCGTCACCAGCATCGACGCCCGCGTCCAGGGCGTCGCCGAGTACGAGCTCAACGCCGCCATGGTCGAGGCCCGCAAGCAGATCGACCGCAACACCGGCGTCCCCTACAAGGCCGACGCCGGAGCCGTCGTCGTCCTCGAATCCAAGACCGGCCGGGTCGTCGCCATGGCCTCCAACCCCACCTACGACCCCAACGTCTGGGTCGGCGGCATCTCCGCCAAGGACTACGCCAAGCTCACCGCCAAGGAATCCAACGTCCCCCTGATGAACCGGGCGATCCAGGGCCAGGCCGCCCCCGGCTCCATCTTCAAGGTCATCCCCACCACCGCCGCCGTCAACGCCGGATACCCCTTCGACGGCAGCTACCCCTGCCCCAGCTCGTACTCCATCGGCGGACAGGTCTTCAAGAACTTCGAGTCCCAGGGCCACGGCAACATCACCCTCGGCCAGGCCCTCGAAGTCTCCTGCGACACCGTCTTCTACGCCCTCGGCCACCAGCAGTGGCTCAAGGACGGCGGACTCCACCCCATCAAGAACCCCGCGGAGATCTTCTACAAGACCGCCCACCAGTTCGGCCTCGGCGCCGAGACCCACGTCGACCTCCCCGGCGAGGAGAAGGGCCGCGTCCCCGACCGCGCCTGGAAGCAGCGGTTCTGGGAAGCCAACAAGGACCAGTGGTGCAAGACCGGCAAGAAGGGCGGCACCTACGTCGAGCTGCTCTCCTACGAGAACTGCCTCGAAGGCAACCTCATGCGCGCCGGTGACGCCGTCAACTACTCCATCGGCCAGGGCGACACCCTCGTCACCCCCATCCAGATGGCCACCATCTACGCCGCCATCTCCAACGGCGGAACCATGTGGAACCCCACCATCGGCAAGGCCGTCATCAGCGCCGACGGCAAGAAGGTCGAGGAGATCAAGCCGCAGGCCCACGGCAAGCTGCCCATGGACGAGAAGACCCGGCAGCAGATAAGCGAAGCACTGGAGGGCGTCGCCACCCGCGGCACCGCCGCCTGGCGCTTCGGCGGCTGGCCCCAGAAGCAGATCCCCATGCACGCCAAGACCGGCACCGCCGAGGTCTACGGCAAGCAGACCACCTCCTGGTTCGCCACCTTCACCGACGACTACACCATCGTCATGACCATCTCCCAGGGCGGCACCGGCTCCGGCGCCTCCGGCCCCGCCGTCCGCAACATCTACAACGCCATCTACGGCCTCGACATGGCCGGCAAGCAGGACCTCTCCAAGGCCCTCCTCCCCAAGCCCGAGGCGAACCTGCCCACCATCCAGCCGGACGGCTCCATCGACGCCCCCGAGATCCGCCCCTACGTGCCCCCGTCCCCCGAGGACGTACCGCCCGCCCTCGCCGGACCGCCGGCCCCGCCCGCGCACAAGCAGGACTGAGGCCCGATGCAGACCGCCAACAAGTTCTCCGTCTCCCGGTACGCACCCGAGCGCGGACCCGTCGCCAAACTGACCGCACGGGACTCCGTCCTGCGCCGCCTCGACTGGCCGATACTGCTGTCCGCGCTCGCCCTGTCCCTCCTCGGCGCGCTGCTGGTGTGGTCGGCCACCCGCAACCGCACCACCCTCAACCAGGGCGACCCGTACTACTTCCTGACCCGGCACGCCATGAACACCGGCATCGGCCTCGTCCTGATGATCGGCACCATCTGGCTGGGCCACCGCACCCTGCGCGGAGCCGTGCCGATCCTCTACGGGCTCTCCCTGATCCTCGTCCTCGCCGTGCTCACCCCGCTCGGCTCGACCATCAACGGCGCCCACGCCTGGATCGTCATCGGCGGCGGCTTCTCCCTCCAGCCCGGCGAATTCGTCAAGATCACCATCATCCTGGGCATGGCCATGCTGCTCGCCGCCCGTGTCGACGCCGGAGACCTCGAACACCCCGACCACCGCACCGTCGTCAAAGCCCTCTGCCTGGCCGCCGCCCCCATGGGCATCGTCATGCTGATGCCCGACCTCGGCTCCGTCATGGTCATGGTCGTCATCGTGCTCGGCGTCCTGCTCGCCTCCGGCGCCTCCAACCGCTGGGTCGTCGGCCTCCTCGCCTCCGGCGTCGCCGGAGCCGTCCTCATCTGGCAGCTCGGAGTCCTCGACGAGTACCAGATCAACCGCTTCGCCGCCTTCGCCAACCCCGAGCTCGACCCCGCCGGCGTCGGCTACAACACCAACCAGGCACGCATCGCCATCGGCTCCGGCGGCCTCCTCGGCTCCGGCCTCTTCAAGGGCTCCCAGACCACCGGCCAGTTCGTCCCCGAACAGCAGACCGACTTCGTCTTCACCGTCGCCGGCGAGGAACTCGGCTTCGTCGGAGCCGGACTGATCCTGGTCCTGCTCGGCGTCATCCTGTGGCGGGCCTGCGTCATCGCCCGCGAGACCACCGAGCTGTACGGGACCATCGTCTGCGCCGGGATCATCGCCTGGTTCGCCTTCCAGGCCTTCGAGAACATCGGCATGACCCTCGGCATCATGCCCGTCGCCGGGCTCCCGCTGCCGTTCGTCTCCTACGGAGGCTCCTCGATGTTCGCCGTCTGGGTGGCCGTCGGACTGCTCCAGTCGATAAGGGTGCAACGGCCGATGTCGGCCTGAACCGGGCGGGTGCACCCCATGCTTCCCGCCGCCGCGCGCAGCGCCCTGCCGCCACCCGGGATCGGGACTAGATTCGACGTATGGCGGACACCCAGCGCGAGACCGAGCGGAAATTCGAGTTCACCGCGGGCCGGGCGGACGACGGGAAGCCCGGGGGCCACGGGAAGCGGGCGAAGCGGAGCGGGAAGAAGCAGGACGCGAAGCACGACCGGGCCGCCCGGCCGGCGGTGCCCGATCTGACCGGGACCGCCGGGATCGCCTCCGTCCGCGACCGCGGCAGCACCCGCCTCGACGCCGTCTACTACGACACCCCCGGCCTCGTCCTCGCCGCCGACGGCCTCACCCTGCGACGGCGCACCGGCGGCGAGGACGCCGGCTGGCACCTCAAGCTCCCCGTCGCCCCCGGCGTCCGCGACGAGATCCACGCCCCCCTCTCCGACACCCTCCCGCCGGACCTCGCCGCCCTCGCCCGCTCCCGCACCCGCCGCTCCCCCCTCGAACCCCTGGTCCGCCTCCGCTCCGAACGCCACACCCGCGACCTCCTCGACGCCGACGGCACCCTCCTCGCACAGCTGTGCACCGACACGGTCCGCGCCGAACGCGGCAAGGCCGCCACCGCCTGGACCGAGGTCGAGGTCGAACTCGCCGACGCCGGCGACCCCTCCCTCCTCGACACCGTCACGGACCGCTTCGCCGAAGCCGGCCTGCACCCCAGCGACGCCCCCTCCAAGCTCGCCCGCGCCCTCACCGCCACCGGCGCCCCGCCCCCCCCCCCCACCCGCCCCGGCCACGCCCCCGCCGACCGGACGGCGGGCGCGCACGTCCTGGCGTACCTGCGCGAGCAGCGCGACGCCCTCATCGCCCAGGACCCCGCCGTACGCCGCGACCTGCCCGACTCCGTCCACCAGATGCGCGTCGCCATCCGCCGGCTGCGCAGCGCCCTCGCCACCCACCGCAAGATCCTCGACCGCGCCGCCACCGACCCCGTGCGCGAGGAACTGCGCTGGCTCGGCGCCGAGCTCGGCGCCGACCGCGACCGCGAAGTCCTCCTGGAACTGCTGCGCGCCCGGCTCGCGGAACTCCCGCCCGACCTGCGCCTGGGCCCCGTCCGCGACCGGCTGCGCACCTGGAACGCCCTGCGCCGCAAGCGCACCCGCCGCCGTGCGGTCGCCGCCCTCGACAGCGACCGCTACCTGGCGCTCCTCGACTCCGTCGACGCCCTCCTCGCCGACCCGCCGCTGCGCCCCGCCGCCTCCCGCCCCGCCGCGCGGCAGCTGCCCAAGGCCCTACGGCACGACTGGGACCGGCTCGCCGACCGGATCGACGCCGCCCTCGCCCTCGACCCGGGCGAGGAACGCGACCGCGCCCTCCACGAGGCCCGCAAGGCCGCCAAACGGGCCCGCTACGCCGCCGAGGCGGCCGTCCCCGCCCTCGGCAAGGCCGCCCGCAAGCAGGCCAAGGCCGCCAAGTCGGTCCAGTCCCTGCTCGGCGACCACCGCGACGGGGTCGTCGCCCGCGAGGCCCTGCTCGGTCTCGGCGCCCAGGCGGCCGACGCGGCCGAGTCCTCCTTCACCTGGGGAGTGCTCCACGCCCGCGAGGAAGGCCGGTCCGCCCGCCTGGAGCACAAGCTTCCGGCCATCTGGGCCAAAGCCGAGCGGCGCAGGGCGAAGGCGGCCCGGAAATGATCACGTGGAGAAGGGGAGCCGGGCCTCAAGGTACGCTTGAGAGTCGCCCCCTGCCCGCTTCACGAAAGTCGCGTGATGTCCGAGTCGGTCTTCCCACAGCTCGAAGCTCTGCTCCCGCATGTGCAGAAGCCCATCCAGTACGTCGGCGGTGAGCTGAACTCCACCGTCAAGGACTGGGACGCGTGTGACGTCCGCTGGGCGCTCATGTACCCCGACGCGTACGAGGTGGGCCTGCCCAACCAGGGCGTCATGATCCTCTACGAGGTACTCAACGAGCGCGAGGGCGTCATGGCCGAGCGCACCTACTCGGTGTGGCCCGACCTCGAAGCCCTGATGCGCGAGCACAAGGTGCCGCAGTTCACCGTCGACAGCCACCGCCCGGTCTCGGCCTTCGACGTGTTCGGCCTGTCCTTCTCCACGGAGCTGGGCTACACCAACATGCTCACGGCCCTGGACCTCGCGGGCATCCCGCTGGAGGCCAGGAACCGCACGGTCGACCACCCGATCGTCCTCGCGGGCGGCCACGCGGCCTTCAACCCCGAGCCGATCGCGGAGTTCATCGACGCGGCCATCATCGGCGACGGCGAGCAGGCCGTCCTCGACATGACCGAGATCATCCGCACCTGGAAGGCCGAAGGCCGCCCCGGTGGCCGCGAGGAGGTCCTCCTCCGCCTCGCCAAGACCGGCAGCGTCTACATCCCGGGCTTCTACGACGTGGAGTACCTGGAGGACGGCCGCATCGGCCGTGTCGTGCCGAACCGCTCCGGCGTTCCGTGGCGCGTCTCCAAGCACACCGTCATGGACCTCGACGAGTGGCCCTACCCCAAGCAGCCGCTGGTCCCGCTCGCCGAGACCGTCCACGAGCGGATGTCCGTCGAGATCTTCCGCGGCTGCACCCGCGGCTGCCGTTTCTGCCAGGCCGGCATGATCACGCGCCCCGTGCGGGAGCGAAGCATCACCGGCATCGGCGAGATGGTGGAGAAGGGCCTGAAGGCCACCGGCTTCGAAGAGGTCGGCCTGCTCTCCCTGTCCTCCGCGGACCACACCGAGATCGCGGACATCGCCAAGGGGCTCGCGGACCGCTACACCGACGACAAGATCGGCCTCTCGCTGCCCTCGACCCGCGTGGACGCGTTCAACGTGGACCTGGCCAACGAGCTGACCCGCAACGGCCGGCGCTCCGGTCTGACCTTCGCCCCCGAGGGCGGCTCCGAGCGCATGCGCAAGGTCATCAACAAGATGGTCTCGGAAGAGGACCTGATCCGTACGGTCGCCACGGCCTACGGCAACGGCTGGCGCCAGGTGAAGCTGTACTTCATGTGCGGCCTGCCGACGGAGACCGACGAGGACGTGCTCCAGATCGCCGACATGGCGATCAACGTCATCGCCAAGGGCCGTGAGGTCTCGGGCCAGAACGACATCCGCTGCACGGTGTCGATCGGCGGCTTCGTCCCCAAGCCGCACACCCCGTTCCAGTGGGCCCCGCAGCTCTCCGCCGAGGAGACGGACGCCCGCCTGGCGAAGCTCCGCGACAAGATCCGCGGCGACAAGAAGTACGGCCGCTCCATCGGCTTCCGCTACCACGACGGCAAGCCGGGCATCGTCGAGGGCCTCCTCTCGCGCGGCGACCGCCGCATCGGCGACGTGATCCGCGCGGTCTACGAGGACGGCGGCCGCTTCGACGGCTGGCGCGAGCACTTCTCGTACGACCGCTGGATGGAGGCGGCGGAGAAGACCCTGCCGGCGTACGGCGTGGACGTGGCCTGGTACACCACCCGCGAGCGCACGTACGAGGAGGTCCTCCCCTGGGACCACCTGGACTCCGGCCTGGACAAGGACTGGCTCTGGGAGGACTGGCAGGACGCCCTCGACGAAACCGAGGTCGAGGACTGCCGCTGGACCCCGTGCTTCGACTGCGGCGTGTGCCCCCAGATGGACACCCACATCCAGATCGGCCCCACCGGCAAGAAGCTGCTGCCGTTGTCGGTCGTGAAGTGACCTGAGCGACCTGAGTCGTTCCGATATGCCCCTCACCGGGAACGGTGGGGGGCATATTCATTCGACGAGCGACGTGTGGACGCAAGTCCGGGCCGTGCAGGCCGCGCTGGCACCTCGACCTGCGGACCCGGTGGCTGGCGGAGCCGGGATCGATCGACTGAATCTGTGGGGCCCCGCGCAACGGAGCGGGGCGTTCTGCTGTCCTTAGCGGCATGGAGAACGAGAAGCCGCAGGCCGTGCCTGGTGGGGGTGGGTGTCTGGGCGGGGTGGTCCGGGTGCCCGTGAAGGTCGTGGCCGTGCTGGTGGTGCTGCCCGTGCGGGTGGTGTGGGACCTGGTCGCCGCCTGCGCGCGGGGACTCGGGCGGCACGTGCTCGCGCCGCTGGGGAACGGGCTCGGACGGGGGCTCGTGCGGTTGTGGCGGTATGTGCTGAAGCCGCTCGTGCTGGTGGTTTTCTACTGGCCCTGGGTGGGCATGTGGCGGTACCTCGTCGCTCCGGTCGGCAGCGCCGTGTACCGGTACCTGCTGCGGCCGCTCGGGATGGGTGCCGCCTGGGTGGTGCTGGTGGTCGGGCGGTACGTGCTCGCGCCCCTCGGGGCCGGGCTCGGGTGGGTGGTGCGGGACCTCGTCGCGCCGCCGCTGGCCTGGGTCTACCGGCGGGTGCTGACCCCGCTCGGGCACGGGGTGCGGTGGCTGGTGCGGGGGGCCTGCCTGCTGGTGTTCGTCTGGCCCTGGGTGGGGCTGTGGCGGTACGTGCTGGCGCCCGTCGGGCGTGGGGTGGCGTGGGTGGTGGTGCACGGGGTCGTGCCGCCCCTCGTCTTCCTCGTGCGCGAGGTCCTCGCGCCCGCCTGGCACCTCGCCGGCCGGATCACCCGGGCCCTCGGGCGCGGGCTGCGGTGGCTGTGGCGGGGCTGCGTCGCCCGGCCGCTCGCCTGGGTCCACCGGCGGGTGGCCACCCCCGTCGGGCATGCGCTGCGCGAGGTGTGGCGNCGGGGCCACCTGGCGTATCTCCCGCGCCGCGGTGCGGGAGGCGCGGGCCGAGGTGCGGCGGGCGCTGTTCGGGAGCCCCGTGGGGGAACCGGCGAGGTCACGGGCGCGTACTCTGGGTAGTACGACAGCCGCCGACGCGGCACCCGCTGCCGAGATCTCCCCGCCCCGCCGGCGGGGGTGAGCCGGACGGGTCGACAGGACTCAGGGCGGCGCGCGAGCCGCGACGCCCCGCACAAGGAGAAGAACCACTGGGCAAGCGACAGCCCGAAGGCCCGCCCCCCGCACCGGTGGTGCAGCGCATCCGACTGCGCTACACCAAGCGTGGCCGCCTCCGGTTCACCAGTCACCGAGACTTCCAGCGCGCGTTCGAACGCGCCCTGCGCCGCGCCGAGGTACCCATGGCGTACTCGGCCGGCTTCACCCCGCACCCGCGGGTCTCGTACGCGAACGCCGCGCCGACCGGCACCGGCAGCGAGGCCGAGTACCTGGAGATCGCCCTCGCCGCGCCCCGTGACCCCGAGACGCTGCGCAAGCTGCTCGACGAGTCGATGCCGCTCGGCCTCGACATCGTCGACGCCGTCGAGGCCCGCACCTCCGGGCTCGCGGACCGGCTGACGGCCTCGGTCTGGGAGCTGCGCCTGGAGGGCGTGGAGCCTGCGGAGGCCCAGCGCGCGGTGGAGGCGTTCCTCGCCGCCGAGACGGTGGAGGTGCAGCGCCGCACCAAGAACGGGATGCGGACCTTCGACACCCGGGGCGCGGTCGTCAGCCTCGAAGCCCTTCCTGCCCAGGTTGATAGGTCCCCGGACAATGCCTGTGCGATACTGCGGCTGGTTGTTCGGCATTTGACACCTGCCGTGCGACCCGACGACGTCCTGTCCGGTCTCCACGCTGTGGCCGACCTGGCGCCGCCGGTCCCCGCTGCGGTGACCAGGCTGGCGCAGGGGCTCTTCGACGAGGAGTCCGGCACGGTGACCGACCCGCT
Organism: Streptomyces katrae; assembly: GCF_000966975.1. Lineage (GTDB taxonomy): Bacteria > Actinomycetota > Actinomycetes > Streptomycetales > Streptomycetaceae > Streptomyces > Streptomyces katrae. The sequence goes on from NZ_JZWV01000380.1 coordinate 10,789, forward strand.
CGCGCCCGACCGCGAGGCCGACACGGCCGCCCCACCCACGGCCGCCGTGAACGCCGACGCGAAGGCGCCGGAAGGTCCCGCCGCGTAGGGATCGTCGTCGTCGCGCCGCCCTGGAACTCGGGAGCCACCTGGGTCGGGCAGCGCACAGACCTGAAGACTTCCGCCAGGCCGTACGGACAAGACGTACGGAACCGGCGGCCATTGACTACAGCTCCCGTGTGGCGAACGCGCCCCGGAGGCCGGCTCCGCGTACATCGCGCGGAGCCGTGCCGGACCGGATGTCAGCCGCGGCGCCCGGGAGCGTGACGGGAGAACCGCCCGCATGCTCGACAACGAAAACGAGAACACCCCCGCCGCCGGCACCGGCAGCCCCAGCGACAACCTGCCTCCGCGCAGGCGTCGCCGCGCGGCTTCCCGGCCGGCCGGTCCGCCCGGCGGTGTCGCCGCCGAGG
>NZ_JZWV01001874.1 GCF_000966975.1 Streptomyces katrae
GGTGGCTGCCCACCCGCCTCCCCGGGTGCGGGTGGGTGGTGGGGTGCGGGGTCCCGCCGGGGCGGGAGCGGGGGGCTGGCCGGGACATCCGCTCGGCGGGGTCCCGCCGGGCGGTGCCCGGACGGCTGCCCGGGGCGGATGGGCCGGGGTCTGACCTGGGCGGTCTCAGAGCCGGTCTGGGGGTTTCCCGTCAGTCCCAC
>NZ_JZWV01000381.1 GCF_000966975.1 Streptomyces katrae
GGGTGGGAGTCTCGAAGAGATCGCGGATGTTCAGCCGCACGCCGAGTTCGGCGCCGATCCGGCCGGCCAGCCGGGTGGCGAGCAGCGAGTGGCCGCCGTGGGCGAAGAAGTCGTCGTCCATTCCGGCCTCCTGGAGGCCGAGGACGGAGGCGAAGATCTCGCAGACGGTCTTCTCCGCGGGAGTGGCGGGCAGCCGTCCGGCCGGGCGGTACACGGT
>NZ_JZWV01000390.1 GCF_000966975.1 Streptomyces katrae
ACGGTGTCGCCGTGTCAGCGGGCGGTGACCGCGTACGCGGCGAGTGCGCGGTTGCCGCGCGGTGCGGCAGTGGCCCGCAGGACATCGGCCTGGCTCAGGACGAGCGTTCGGACCGGTTCGGGGAGCGCCGCCAGGCGCTCCCGCGTGCCGACCAGGTCGAGGCAGGCCTCGATCTCCCAGTCGCCGTCCTGCAGTCCTTCGGTGTCAACCGGCCTGCTGCCGTCGGCCGTCCAGCCTGCCCGGGGCAGGAGCCGCAGCAGCTCCTCACGGGAGAAGGGCGTTCGGACGTTGCCCGGACCGTGCGATCCCGCCGCCTCGGCCTGCCCCTGGATCAGCACGGCGAGGAGGTGGGCCAGCTGGTCGTCTGACGACGGTGTCAGATCCCACTCGGCGAAGCACAGCCGCCTCGCCCAGGGCCGCACCCGGGCCAGTGTGTCCCGCAGCTGTCCGAACGAGGCGAAGTACCAGGAGCAATGGGCCAGTACGACGTACTCGAAGGCGTTCTCAGGGAAGTCGGTGGACGGGTCGAGGACGTCGGTGGCGAAGCGGAAGTCGATGCGCGGACCGAGAG